>CAZYQB010000084.1:0-8331 GCA_964649595.1 uncultured Oscillospiraceae bacterium
GTATTCGCCGGCGAGGACGGCATCCCGCGCGACGACGAGGCCGCGAACATCTGGCGCTCCATGGGCGTCGCCGATGATCATATCTTCTATCTGCCGCGCAAGAACAACTGGTGGGGCCCCGCCGGCACGACCGGTCCCTGCGGCCCGGATACCGAAATGTTCGTCATCACCGACAAGCCCGCCTGCGGTCCCAACTGCTCCCCCGCCTGTGACTGCGGACGCTATCTTGAGATCTGGAACGACGTTTTCATGCAGTACAACAAGCAGGCTGACGGCACCTACGTTCCCCTCAAGCAGAAAAACGTAGATACCGGCATGGGTCTGGAGCGTACTATCGGCGTACTGATGGGCGCAAAGTCCGTTTATGAGACCGACCTGTTCAGCGACATCATCGCCAAGATCGCCGAACTGTCCGGCAAGGAGTACAAGGCTGACGACGAGTACACCCGTTCCTTCCGCGTGATCGCCGATCATATGCGCACCGCTACCATCATCATCGGTGACGACCGCGGCGTAACTCCCTCCAATGTCGATCAGGGCTACGTTCTGCGCCGTCTGATCCGCCGCGCCGTCCGCCATGGCATGAAACTCGGTCTGCCCGAAGGTGCCGCCTGTGAGATCGCAAAAGTCATCATCAAGCAGTATGAGAACGTATATCCTGAGCTCAAGCGCAACGAAGCCTTCATCCTCGATCAGCTCAAGCTGGAAGAGGACCGCTTTCAGCGCACCCTCAAGCAGGGTATGAAGGAATTCGACAAGCTGCTGAGCAACATCCACCGTGTCACCGCTGCCATGACCGCGCTCAAGACCGCGCTGACCGAAAACGACAACGTAGCAGATGCACTCAAGGCTGCCATCGGCACCCTGCGCCCCACTCCCGAAATGGCTCCCACGCTGAATATGCTCAAGGAAGCTCAGGCGACCGGCGATATTCCCGCAGATCTGAACGAGAAGCTGGATGCTTTCATCAAGAGCATGACCGTCATCGACGGACGCAGCGCCTTCAAGCTGTATGATACCTTCGGCTATCCCGTTGAGCTGACCATGGAGCTGGCAGCCGAAAATGGTCTGACCGTTGACGAGCAGGGCTTTGCCGATCGCTTCAAAGCACATCAGGAGAAGTCTCACGCCGGTGCCGAGCAGCGCTTCAAGGGTGGTCTGGCAGACAATACCGAAGAAACTGCCAAGCTGCATACCGCCACTCATCTGCTGCAGGCTGCGCTGCGCAAGGTCCTCGGTTCGGAAGTCAATCAGAAGGGCTCTAACATCACCGCTGAGCGTCTGCGCTTTGACTTCAGCTTCTCCCGCAAGATGACTGCCGAAGAAAAGACCGCCGTTGAAAAGCTGGTCAACGAGTACATCGCTGCTGCCGTACCGGTCGTATGCGAAGAAATGACCGTTGCCGAAGCAAAGGAACAGGGCGCGACCGGTCTGTTCGAGAGCAAGTACGGCGAGCGCGTCAAGGTTTACACCATGGGCGAATTCTCCAAGGAAATCTGCGGTGGCCCTCATGCCGCCAACACCGGCGATCTGAAGTCTTTCAAGATCCAGAAGGAAGAAGCATCCTCCGCAGGCGTCCGCCGCATCAAGGCAGTCATCGGCAAGTAATCGGCATCACTTACACAATTTCACTGTTTGCTCTCTTTGCTTTGTAATCTTTCGCACCTCGCACAGTTTCGTCGGGGTGCGAAAGCATATATTCTGTCGAACGGAGGTGCATTTATGGATCCCATTTATGTTTCCGGACACCGCAATCCAGATACCGACTCCATCGTTTCGGCAATGGCATATGCCGCGCTTAGAAATGCACTGGGCGACGGCGATTTTGTTCCGGTTCGTCTGGGCGATGTCAGCGAAGAAACGCAGTTCATACTCAATCGCTTTGGCTTTGATCCTCCGATGTTCCTCCGAAATATCCGCACGCAGGTGCGTGACCTGAGCTATGACACGCCGCCGGTACTGGATGAAGCAGTTACCATTATTCACGCGTGGACGCTGCTCAACGACGATACTCGCATTTACGCGCTGCCCATCACCGACGAAAATGGTCATTTGGTAGGAATGTTGACTTCAGGCGATATCGCCGCATACAATATGCACTCACTCGACGATACCACCGCTTCGGTGGACAGTCTCCCCATCTTCAACCTCATCAGCGCGCTGGAGGGACGCATCGTCAACGAAGACGCCAACATTCCCGATACCATCTCCGGTGAGATCATCATCGCACTGCCGCAAGCACACGGTGTGCTCAACGGAGTCCGCAAAAAAAGCATCGTTATCTGCGGACAGCAGCCGGAGATCATCGAGGAAGCCATTCGTCTGGGCGTATCCTGCATTATTCTCTGCCAGACCGAGCTTAAAAGCGAATGGCATGACCTCACCGACGGTCCGTGCATCATCTCCACGCCCTTTGACGCCTATCGTGCCGCCCGAATGATCCATCAGTCGATTCCGGTTTCGCGCATCTGCCATCAGTCGGACATCGTATGCTTCCATCTGGACGATTTCATCGATGATGTTCGCGAAGAAGTGCTTAAAAGCCGCTACCGCAGTTATCCCGTGCTGGATGAAAACGGACGTGTCGTCGGCACGCTCTCGCGCTTCCACCTGATCCGCCCACGCCGCAAACGTCTGATTCTGGTCGATCACAACGAAATGGCTCAGTCACTGCCTGGACTCGATCAGGCGGAAATTTTGGAGATCATCGATCATCACCGCCTTGCCGACGTGCAGACCGTAAACCCGATCTATTTCAGAAACGAACCCGTCGGCAGCACAGCGACCATCATTGCCGGAATGTTTCAGGAACGCGGTCTGATGCCCTCACCTCCAATGGCAGGACTGATGGCTTCCGCCATTTTATCGGACACCGTCATGTTCCGTTCACCCACCAGCACGCCGCGTGACCGCCGCATGGCAGAGCGCATGGCGCGTATCGCAGGCGTCGAGCTGGAGCATCTCGGACGCGAGATATTCTCTGCATCGGTATTTGAAAACAAACCCGCCGACGAGCTTCTGTTCCGCGATTTCAAGGAATTCCACATTGCCGGTCATGACATCGGCATCGGTCAGATCACTTGTCTGGATGCCGACCGCATCATGCCCATGAAGGAACAGTTCCTTGAAGTCATGCGCGAAATGGCAGCTGATCGCGGCTACGATCTGCTGCTGCTCATGCTCACCGACATGGTGCGTGAAGGCACCGAGCTGCTGGTGGTCGGCGATGAAAAGAACACCGCTACCCTTTCTCAGGCATTCAACACCGAGATCCGCGACAACTGCGTATTCCTGCCGCACATCATCTCCCGAAAGAAGCAAGTCGTGCCTGCGCTGTCAGTGCTATGGGGATGATCTTGCCCCGGTTTATCATTTGGTTTATCATTTTTCTCCCATACCTTGATCCATATGCAGACTGCTCCTCAGCGAAACCAACTTACCTCGCCGGGGAGCAGTTCTATATTTTTACTTTTATTGCTTTCCGCCGCGTCTTGATGGCTGCTTGAACGGCAAAGATCCCAGAATACCCGCACACACAAACACGATGCCGAATATCCAGTAGGCAATCGTCAGCCGATTGGTCGTTCCGTAGATTTTGAGGATTCCTTCCACAAAGCTGCCGACGGTCATCGAAGCAATGCCTGAATGATACAGTCTGCGCGCCGTCAGCCGGGGATTTCTTTTCCCGTACAGTGCAAGCAGCAGAAACGGAAGCGCACCGCCCGCAAGCGGAAATATAAACGCATAGATCATAAAGTAGGAATAGACCTCATGGCTGAACAATTCATATACGGCACCGATCAGCACGCAGACAATACTCACGATCAGATAGCGCAGCGCTGTTTGCATTGCTCCTTTTTCTCTTGCTCTGTCAATAGCCGATGCAGACAATGTCGCTCACGCTCCTTTCCTTAATGCTGCGTCCGCTGGTGGTCGGATTGTTGACCACTCTGCCGTTAAAGTACATGGTCGAGGAGCCTCCGCCGTCCAGATTATAAGCGGTAGATGCACCAAGCTCCTTCATAAACTCTGCTAGCTGATACAGCGTCAGCCCTTCACTTTCCTGTGTGCGTCCGTCAGACACCACAAAAATGTAATGAAGCTCATCGATCACTCCGATTGCAGTTCGCGGATTGCTCACCATTGCTTTGCCGACCTCTTCATCGATCGTTACGGAAATTTCTCCATTTTCGACAAGTGCCGGACCAAAGGAGAGAATCTGCGCAGCACCCGCTTCGAGCAGCGCTTCTGCGGATACTTCACTCTCTGTGATGATCTCAAAGCTGCCGTCGGTATAGATCACCAGATCCTCCTGCTCCTTCGCTGCCGTACTGCGGTACAGTGTTCCGTTTTTGAGCACATATCCCCGTTCCTGCGAACCATAATAATCACCGTTGATCGCTAAAATTGCCCCAACGCGCTGTGCCGTTTCGGATGTTTTTTCGGTGATGTTGCGCCCGTATGCATTCTGTGCAAGCGCAGTTTTCAAATATTCGGGAGAATACAGGCGAACATCTGCAACATAGATCGTCGTGTCATACTGACGGTATTCTGTCAGCACAACAGAAATATTTCTATCCGTGTAGCTGGTATCATCCACATATATTTGCCCTTCATCCTGCAGCTCTTTTTTTGCATTTTCCTGCAGGTCACTGCCGGTTTCATTCTGTGAATATACTCTCACGATAACGAAGGTATCCAGCAGTATATACGCTGTGAAGCACGCAAGCAGTGCCGAAAAACATATCTCCCACAGGTGTTTTTTTATTTTCACGATATAGCTCCTTTATATTTGAATATTGCCGGATCGCTCATAAACGACGATCCGGCAGAAAACATTTTATTCTTTGGCGGCGCGAATACGCTTTCTCGGCAGCAAAATAATGCCTGCGATCAGCATAAGCAGTGCCGGAGCAAACAGTGCAGCATATACGATGACTTTCTGATTTTCCGGAACGCTCAGCGACTCGGACAACAGATTTTCATCCTCGATAGAGATTCGCTGATCCGTCTCAGGCAGCATCCAATCACGAATGCCGTCCAAAATATACAGATTCAGCAGACTGGAATACTCGATGCTTTCATCGCCGATAAATTCGGTACCCGCAAACCACACCACGCGGCTTTCGCCTTCTTCGGCTGCCATTGCCAGTGTGAAGGGACCGTCCGCATCGCCGTCCTCTTTTTCAAGCACGGTCATCGACAGAGGATTCTTCAGATATGCACTTTCGGAGGTATTCATAAGCTCCGTCACGATCAGCGCATCGCGCACCACTTCATTTCTTTCCAGCGCACCGCACATAGGCATCAGCATGGTCGAATTAACCTTCAAAAGCGCCTGAGTGATCCCATGCTCGGATACGTCCGGAGTCAGATAATACGGCACCTCCGTACCATAGCAATAGCCTTCTGCTGCATCCACTGCAATGCCGTATTTGGACTGCATTCCGTAATGCGCCATGACCGAATACAGATTCGGTGCGCTGAGCAGCAGGTAATTGGTCATTACCGCCAGCTTGCCGCCCGCCTGCACATAGTCAAGCAACGCGTCCGCTTCCGCCTGCGTAATATCCATCATCGGCGCGCAGATCATAACCAGTGCAGCATCCTCCGGCACGACGCCGTCCAGCGTAAGAGTGCGTACATCGATATTGTTCTGCCGCATTTCCTCAAGCGCAGTTCCACTGAGCATGGTCTCCCCATGTCCGCTGAGCATATACAGAACCGGCATATCCTCACGCGTAACGTAGAGCAGCGCATTGATGATCTCTTCATCCGCTGCAAATACCTGACTCTGAACGACCATCTGGTTAGAGATATAATACTGCATCAGGTCATAGGTGACCCGATACATATCCGATTCATTGATCGAAACCATACGGTCTTCCGAGGAAACGATAATCATATTTTCCGAGACAGCAGAGGCATACACGCCGTTTGCCACTGCTGCCGCCAGATCGAGTACCTCATAAGAAATTTGGGGATTGAGCGCCTCGTACTTTTTAAGCAGCTCATCCAGCCACACGTCTTTATTCTGTTCACTCGTCAGATAATAGATCGCAGCCTCTTTGTCGATTGCGCGCGCAATTTGAGCAGCGGCGGGATCAATCGTCATTACCTGCTGCGCGGTCATATCTGCTTTGAGGAAATTCATATGCCCCGCGCCTGCTGTTGCCGCGATCGTCAGCAGCAGCGCCGTCAGTCCGGCAATGAAGCGTCCCGCCTGTGTTTTAAACAGTTTTTTCATCACAGCGCCCTCCTCTTTGCCTGGCGTCGGCTGATTATGAGCAGTACGGTCATAATCGCAAAGAATGCAGCCACTGCCAACTGACCGATCAGCGTGCGCCCGTCAAACAGACCATTTATATAGGGGATCAATGAATCAAACAGATTGAGTTTTTCCACAGCACCTGCAGCCCAGAGCGTCAGTTCGTTGCCCGTGCCGCGCAGATAATGGATCAGCACCGGCGCATCAACAGCAGCCGCCATAAATACAGCAATCACTCCGCTGCCGCTGAGCAGATATACCGCCGCAAATGTAAGCAGCAGCAGCCCGATCAAAAGCGCGATATTCACCGCTGCGACCGACGATAGATACTCCGCCGCATAAGGCATTGCCCAGCTCAAAAGCGGTAGTGCGATCGTTCCAACAACCGCCATAAACAGATTGTTTGCATACGCCGACATGAACAGACCGATCGCCATCAGCACGATTCCCACAAATGCCAGCGCTAAAATGGAAGCATATGCTCCAACGAGTGAAACCTGACCAAATGGAAGCAAAATCAGCGGAAATACGCACAGACCGGCGCAGGCAATCAGCACCGGCACGATCAGTGCAAGCATCTTGCCCACGACAATATCCACATTGCTGACCGGCAGCGCATATATCAGTTTTTCAGTATTCTGACGGCGCTCTGCCTGAAATACATCCGCCGCAGCGATCGCCGTTGCCGGGATCATGCTCAGTGCAATATACTGAATATTCAGTTCAAATCGTACACTGCCGCCGATGATATTGTTCATCAGCACCACAATACCTGCCGTCAGCAGCACAACCGCTGCATATCCCCAGCCGCGCAGGCTTCTCAGCAGAGCATAAAGCTCTCTTTTAAAGATCGCCTTCATTGCCCTGCTCCTCCTTCTCCTCGGGCAGCGCCAGACGCTCGCCGGCGAGCTCCATCAGCAGTGCATCCACCGGCTTTACACCGTTTGACATGCCCAGTAGCACCAGAGAGTTCTCACAGACCGCCTTAAACGCTGCCGCGCGGATATCCGTATTGTCCTTGACCCTCATCACGACTTCGTATTCGCCTTCCACATTCTGTTTAAGTTCCGTCAGCTCGGCATTTTCTACGCTCTTCATCGCCTTGCACACAGCGTTCTCCTCGCCGCACAAGGTCAAATGCAGCGTTCCGTCATTCATCGCCAAGCGGTGCAGTTCATCGCTCTTGCCTTCGGCGGCAATTCTTCCCTCATCCATAAGCAGCACGCGGTCTGCAACTGCGCACAGCTCGGTTATATTCGCACTGGTCAGCAAAATGGCATGATCCTTGCTGAGTCCTCTGATAATCTGGCGCATTTCCAGAATCTCTTTGGGATTGAGCCCTGCCGTCGGCTCATCGATCACGATCACCTCTGCACCCATAAATACAGCCTGAGCCAGCGATACCAGACGACGCGCGCCTTCGCTAAGACTCTTCACCGGCGTATCGGCGATATCCTTGATAGCAAAGCGCTTGATGATCGCGCTGATCTTGTCGCCTGCTTCACGGAAGCTCAGACCATGTGCATCGGCAATAAACTTCATGCCTGCGCGCGGCGTCATGTCGCGATACAGTGCAGGCTGCGCCGGGGCATAACCCAAATGCTGCTTGGCTTCGCTGGCACGCTCGAGCATATCCACACCCATGATGGATATGCTGCCCTCGTCCGGCTCGATCACACCGGTCAGAAGATCGGTCAGCGTAGTCTTTCCGGAACCCGCCTTGCCTGCCGCTGCGCAGATTTCACCTTTGCACACAGAGAAGCTCACGCCCCTGAGCGCTTCGCCCTTTTCAAACCGCTTTTTGAGATTCTTTACCTCGATCATGACCTCCGACAAGATAACCCCTCCTGTTCAAGTTGTTCAGCAGTATATAATTCCCATGATTGTTCTATCATATCGAAAAACTATTGCCATTCTTCGTAAAAAACATGAACAAATTATGACCATAGGACATAATTCAATATTTGTTTACGCCTGATACATCACTTTGCCGCCGATGATCGTACAGTTGATATTGAACTGCTCGTCTGCGAGGATGATATCCGCATCTCGTCCGGGCAGTA
>CAZYQB010000085.1:0-8240 GCA_964649595.1 uncultured Oscillospiraceae bacterium
GGATACCTACATTACTCAGATCGATGGGCTTGAATCCCATCTTGAGGGCAGGAGAATCCTCCGCAAGTGTGAAGTCGCGTGCTTCAACATCCTTGAACTTAGGATCTGCAACTATACTGAACAGATCGTAGCCCTTCTCGCGAATGGCTTCGATGGGCTGATAGGTCTCGAGCTTTTTGCGATAGCGGCAATATTCTACCGGCGCACCATTTATATCCCAGAACAGGTTCATGTCTGCCCGGATATTATCGATGCCGTCGCCGTTGTAGATCGGTTGATTATCAGTCAGGATAATGTTGCGCTCAAAGCTGAAACCGCAATGATCCTCGCCTCGAGTATAGTAGATCATGCCCTCATGACCAAACGCGAAAATGTTGTTTCTGACGATATTCTCCCGACCGTAGTGCTGATGGAATACCGAAGAGGATGTATCATAGCACACATTGTTCTCGATGACGATATGGCTCGATCCCTCATCCGGGTAAATCGCCCAGCCGCCGTAGTTCGCCTTTTCAATATCGTACACCAGATTGTTATTGACGTGCGTGCCCGGCTGCACGGACAGCGTATAGATGCCGCCCATGTCTGAGAGGATGCCATGACCCAGACCGTGAATGTGGTTGTACTCGATTACATTGTCAAAGCAGGCGCTTTCCTCATAGTTCCACTGCCAGCCGCAGGATACGCCGGTATAGTATAAATCATGGATATGGTTGTGCGCAATGCGGATATGATTGGCGTGTACCGCGATAACCCCGATGCCTGCCAGAAATACTCTGCCACCCAGACCGATGTCGTTATCCGCTACAGTCACATACTGCGTGCGCTCGCTTTTCGGCTCTTTTTCGTTTGCACCGTTGAGCTTTACGCCGCCTGCCCCCAGATCATACATCACATTACCCTGAATGCGCATATTCTTGCAATTGTATACCATGTCAACGGCATACATACCGGTATGCTTGATGGTACAGTTTTCCACCGAGCAGTATTTTGCATTTTTGAACGAGATCACACCGGGCAGATTTACATTGCCCTGCGGTGCGGAAGCGTAGAGGATATCTTTGGAAAGCTGGGGGAAGGTAGCTCGCAGATTCTGATGCAGCGACCAGTCGGTATAGGTAAAGGTGATGTCCTGAATCTTCACGCCGCGAACATCTTTGCTCACGATCAGCTGCTCGACCATCGGCGCGATCAACTGCGTGTTGTCAATCGTTTCATGATCCTCAGGCAGGTAATACAGTCTGCCCTCGGTACGGTTGAGATACCAGTCACCCTTCTCAAGCAATCCCTCGAAAATATTCTCCACCCGATACTTTGCAAAACGCGGCTTTTCATCATCCTTGGGCGCGAATACCGACTGATGCGTGGAGATGACCAGACGGGTCTCGGGATCATAAGACTTGATGGGCATATGCTCATCGGTCCAGTAGTGAAACAGATGGATCTCGGCATCCGTGATGTTTTCAAACAACTGCATATCGCCCTTTTTTGCAACAAAGCGATCCGCGCCATCAAAGAGCTGATCCTTGAGCGTATGTCCGGGCACCGATTCGATCCAGTAGAATCCCTCGCGCGGCAGGAAGCTGCGAGTACAGCGCTTCTCGCCCGCAAAGAGAGACTTGAACCTCCACTTACCATACTTGACTTCAGGCAGATCGACCGTCCACAGACGCATTCCCCTGTAGTCGCTCTCTTCGATGTTTTCCAACACGCGTCCGCCGCTGATGGTCGCCCTCTCACCCTCGGCAGAGACGATCTTCAGCTGCAGGTCACCACTGATCTGGATCGGCTTGTTGATAACATGAACGCCACCCATCAGGCAGACTTCCATCTCACCATTCCAATACTCCTGATTGCGGCGAACTGCCATATCCACTGCTGCCTGAATCGAGGCAAGCGGCTGTTCCTTCGTGCCCTTGTTCCTATCAGAACCATTTACGGACACATAGATTCGCTTCATACTGATTTGCTCCTTTTGCCCTTTATGATGACCGCGCAAAGCTGCTAATATTGTATCGATACTTTGCACGCATATGCTGCGCCTGCTCCTGCGCATTCTTCTTCATAAAATACAAACGCTTACATTTTACCAAAATCGTTAATAAAAAACAAGCCGAATCATGCAGAATCCGTCATTCATTATACAGTCTAAGTAATTTCCCCAAGTAATTTCTGAAGCGCATCGGGTAGCGGTGCGGTAAATTCCATTGTCTCACCGGTCATGGGATGCAGGATGCGCAGAAAGTACGAATGCAGCGCAAAGCGTCCTATCAGACGCTCATCCTCTGTGCCATAGAGAAAATCTCCCGCCACCGGACAGCCGATATGTGCCATATGCACCCGTATCTGGTGGGTGCGCCCGGTCAGAAGCCGCAGCCTCAGTAGCGAGAACTCCTCTCCCTTTGCGATTACCCGATACTTTGTGATCGACTCTTTGCCGCCTTCTGCCACCTCGCGCTTAACAGTCGCTCCCTCCGCCTTTCGGATGGGCGCATTGATCTCGCCCTCCTCTTTTTCGGGGCAGCCGCACACCACCGCCAGATATTCCCGGATATAAGAATCGGTATGCAGCATTTCCTGCAGTATATTCTGAGCGTGTGCGTGTTTTGCCGCCACCATCAGTCCGCTCGTTCCCTTATCCAGGCGGTTTATGGGGCGGAACACAAAATTCTGATCCCGATAGCGATACATCAGACGGTTTTCAAGCGTTCTTTCGGGCTGCTTCTCGCTGCTTTGGCAGGCAAGCGGCGCATCCTTGTCTATGACGATGATATCACCATCCTCATAGATCACATTCACGGGCGCATCATCCATCGGCGCAGTACCGCCCTCCTCATCAAACAGTTCGAGCGTGATGTTCTGTCCTTCATGTACGATATGGTTTGCCAGCACCGATACGCCATCGAGCATCACGCCATGGCGCTGCTTGAGCTCGCTGAACACCCTGTGCGACACGCCCATTTTTCCCCGAATGATTTTTTTGATCTGCCGTCCATCCTCTTCAGGCAGAATGGTATAAGTCAATACGCGCATTTCCTTCAACTCCTCTGTTCCTCATGATAGCATGACGGATGCAACCTTGCAAGCGTGAAATCTCTTGACAACCCCAAACAGGCTCCCTATAATGAAAGCAGCTTCATTGACCAAGGAGATATCTTATGAGCCGACCTTATTACTTTGCCTACGAGGAACGCTATCAAAAAATCCACGTTCTGAAAACTCTTTGGGGACATTCTCCGCAGGATGAAGAACTGCGCTCCATTCTCTCCCGATGGGTACAAACACACAACCTGTCAGAAAAGCAAATTGCAGAATTTGCCTGCGGAGAAGGCGGAAGCGGCGTAATTTTGTCGGAGCTGGGGTGTATCTGGCACGGATTCGATGTTGCCGCCTCCGCCATTGAATGCGCCCGTTCGCTGACCGAGTGTTTTCCCGATGCCTACTGCGAAGTGCGCGACCTGATTCGCCAATCACTCCCCACCGAAACCTATGATGCCGCACTCGATGTCATGGGGCTTCATATGCTAGTGACGGATGCTGACCGCAAGGCATATCTTCAAAATCTGTTTAACTGTCTGAAGCGCGGCGCGCCCGCCCTGTTCGTCCATGAATCATTTCGTGCAGACGCATATGAAGGCAATGTTTCTTCCATCGAGGAATGGGCACATATTACGGGACTGGATTTTCATACTCCCCAACCGCGCCGTATTCCGTACAGTGATGAAATAACCCTTCTTCCCCTGCTCCCTGCGCGTCCGAAAAGACGTGCGGGCTACATCACCGAACTGGAGAGCATCGGCTTCATCGTGGAAGAATTTCTGGAAATGGGCGAAAATGAAAAGTGCATCTGCTCGGCGTGTATCTGTGTAAGAAAGCCTCTGTCATAAGGAGAAGAATTCATGAAAACCCTCATCATCAACGGCTCTCCAAAAAGAAACGGAGACACCGCCGCGCTGATAACCGAACTTGTCAAGCACTTGGACGGCAAAGTGAAAATCATCTCCCATCAAGACAATATCTCTCCCTGCATCGACTGCCGCTTCTGCTGGAAAATGGCAGGCTGCGCGCTCAGGGACGATATGCAAACGGTATATCAGTACCTCATCGACTGCGACAACGTAGTGATCGCCTCTCCCGTGTGGTATTCAAGTCTTAGCGGCATTGTCTTAAATATCGGCAGCCGCCTTCAGATGTATTTTGCCGCACGTCGATTCAGAAACGAAACCATCTGCCGAAAGCCTAAAAAGGGACTTATCCTGCTGGTCGGCGGCAATAAAGGCACCGAAGTGCAGCCGCTTGAAACGGCGCGGATGCTGCTTCGGCTGTGCGGCGCGGCAAAGGATGAAATACAGGCAGTTACCTCAATGAATACCGATGAAGTGCCTGCCGCGGAGGATGAGTGCGCGCTTGATAGGGTAAGAGAACAGGCACAGCGGCTCAATACGCCGATAAACTGAATATACAATGCCGCCGCATCCTGACTTATCCACAGGATGCGGCGGTGCTGTATTTTATACTTCTTTTTCGGCATACCACTCCGCTTGTGCATTAACCATACGAATATATTCGCTGCTGCGCTGCATCAGTTCGTCATGCGCACCGATATCCTCAATCACACCGTCCTTCATAACCACAATTCGATCAGCGATTTTTGCCGAGCCCATCCGATGGGTTACAATAACAGCAGTTTTGTCCTTGGAGATGCGTGCAAACTGCTGATATACCCGCGTTTCCTCCAGAGGATCGATTGCGGCAGTAGGTTCATCCAGTACAATCAAGCCGTGAGATCGATACAATCCTCTTGCAATCGCCACTCTCTGCCACTGACCGCCCGACAAATCCACGCCGTCAAACTCCCGAGAAAGCATGGTATTCTCGCCATCCGGGAAACAGGCGGAATCCACCGGCAGTCCTGCCTCTGCAAGCACTGAAGCAATTTCTTCGTTTTTCTCAATTTCCGACACACGCACATTTTCATGAAGCGGCAATTTATACTTCATATACTTCTGAAATACCGCTGAGCTGTGCCTTACAGCAGAAGGCATATCGATCTTTTTCGTATCTTTTCCGCCAATCGACACCTTTCCTTCCGTCGGAAGATACAGTCCGGTCAGCAAACGCACCAGCGTCGTTTTTCCCGCGCCGTTCTCGCCCACGATAGCAATCGTTTCCCTCGGCTTGATTTCCAAAGTCACGCCGCGCACCGCTTCATTTTCTGCGCCCGGATATCGGAAATGTACATTTTCGAGTTGTACGCCCTTAAGACTCTCCGCTTCGACTGCCTCTCCCTCACGCTCAGGCATATCCATCGCCGTGAACATATTTTTAAGCGGCGGCAGATGGTACATCATACGATATACGGTATTAAAGAAAAAGTAGCTGATCTCCTGAAAGATACTTAATAAATTCGCAAAGATCGCTGCAAATGCCGCTGCCTCAATATTCCCGTTAATCAGCTCATATACCATGGCAATCAGCATTGCCGCAAAGCCGACCAGCGACAAAAGATCTGCCAATGTATTGGCGCAGGTTTCCCGAATCAGCATACTGCGGCTGAGTGAAACCTGCTCCCGGATATGCTCACGATACTTTTTCTGAAAATAGGAAAATGCGCCGGTCAGACGGGTCTCTTTGAAATTTTCCCGGTCGATCATTGCCTTTTCGCAGTACTCTGCGGCGCGGCGTACCGGTGCTTCTTTATCCTCATGCTTTTCACGCTGCTTTTGTGAATAGATCGCCGCAATAAGCATCGGAACCATAGATACCAGCATAATCCCCATCAGAATCGGACTGCGGCTGCCCATGTATGCGGCAGTACCGATCAGATAGATTGAGGTATACAAAATATCGCCAAAGCCATAGACAAAGAAATCAGTAAAGGAATCGATGCCGAGCTTGGTCTTTTCGATGTCATTGAGCATCTGCGGATGTTCATAGCAGATCGGCTCTTTTCGGGAAAATGCACGCATCATAATGGCTGACAGATCGCATCTGACGCGCATATACTCCTTTTCATTGATGTATTTCTTCAGATTATCCATAATCGCCGAAAGCACTCTCACGGCGCACAGCGTCAATGCGGCACTCAGCAGCAAACCCATTCCTCTCCCTTGCGCCGTATACTCCACGCCGCTTATGAACATTTCCATAACCGGTGCAGACAATGCCCGAAAGATACCGGGCTGCAGCAGCAGGAAAACCGTCAGGATGGTAATGCATTTGCTCCTCGCCCATCTCAGCTTGAAATTCAGCGCGATGGTGCGCCATGCGACCTGATACATACTCATATTCGGCTTTTCCTTCATCATTCGTACCAGCTCCTTTGCGCTTCGTACATCTCGGCATACAATCCGCCCTTTTCAAGCAGCTCTGCCTGTGTACCTTCTTCGGCGATTCTGCCGCCGTCCATCACGAAGATTTTGTCCGCCAACTTGGTAGAACCCAACCGATGACTGATAAATATAGTGGTGGTTCCTTTGCTCAGTTCTCCGAATTGTGCGTAAAACTCGCTCTCGCTGACCGGATCGAGTGCAGCAGTCGGCTCATCCAGTATGCGGATGGGTGAATTTCTGACCAGCGCACGGGCGATGGCAAGCCGCTGCCATTGACCGCCCGACAAATCCTGACCGCCCTCATATACCTTGCCCAGCGGTGTATCCATTCCTTTGGAGAGTGCCTCCGCCGCATCGCTCAGACCAACTGCTTCGATGACTGAATCGAGCTTTGCTTCTCTTTGTTCATCGCCCAATGCAATCGAGTCCTTCATACTGACCTGATAGCGTGCAAAATCCTGAAATACCGCCGCGCACAAGGCTTTGAGCTTTGCCTGCGGCAGCGTGCGGATATCCTGACCGTTTAAAAGAATTTCACCTTCGTAATTGTCATACAGTCCGGTGATCAGCTTAATCATCGTGGTCTTTCCCGCGCCGTTCACGCCCACGAATGCATAATGCTTTTCCTTCTCCAATTTGAGCGAAAAATCGTCCAGTATCTTTCGTTCGGTCTGAGGATAAGCAAAGGTGACGTGCTTAAATTCCAGTGTTTTAAATTCGGGAGCATCCTCAGCCGCGTCATCCAATGCGCCTTCCTGTTCGGGCAGATTTGCAAATTCCGTCAAATCCGCGGCGTATGCCTTACCCGAGCCGATCATCTGCATACAGTAGCCGATGCCGCTTAAACGATTACTGAGCATAAGCACCTCACGCACGATGGCAATCAGTGTGCCTGCCGTCACGATGCCGCTTGCCGCAGGAAATGCCAGCACGACTGCCGTACCTGCCACCACCAGCACAAATGCGCTCGACATGACAGCATTAGCGGTTTCGCGGCGTTTCCAATAGCTGAACAGAAACTTATAAGCATTTTCAAACTCTCCGCTGTATCGCTCAGACACTTCCTCGCCAAATCCGAACAGCGCACGTTCCTCAGAATACTCTCTTTCCAGACACATACTGCGGAAATTAAAGAATCTTCGCTTCTGACGCTCGTGCTGTGCCTGCTCCTGATAATTTTTTGATCCGATATGAAGCGACACATACACCACCGGCACGAACAGTATGCCGATCACCACTGCCGCCCACCAGACCTGCGCGGCTATCAGCACCAATACACCGACTATACCCACTACCAGCTGCACGAGATATACCAAGCCGTCCAGTATCAGCTCTATCCGCCTTACGGGATCTTCGCAGATGCGGCTGATGATGTCCCACTTCTTTCCGTCCTCAATGCACTCATACTTCAGTGCAGCCGCCTTTGCCACGACAATCGGGCGATATGCCTGCTGCAGATTTTGCGAGATGGTGCACATAGCAAAATGTGAAATTTCAAACCGGCAGAATTCCATCGCCTTTATTGCAAAGGCGGACAGAACGGGCAGAATCATTTGCTGCCACGCAATCTCTCCTGCCGCCAGCTTGAGTGCAGAGTCGATAAACCACGCGGTCGAAAGCGCATTAAGAACCGGAATCACACCGATAAGCACATTCATCAGTGCTGATGTAATCATTGCACCCGGCGCACAGGCTACCAGCATCGGCAGCATGTTCCATAGCGTATACTTTTTAGGTTTGAGTTTCAAATTCTTCCCCTCCTTTATCCACACCATACCATTCCACCCTTGCAATCTCAGCTACAGCATAGCAGTTTATTCACTCCAATACAAGTCTTGTTCTTCCTTGCAGAATATGGTATAATATTAATGTCGAAAAGGCAGTCTGACAAGCTCATCCATTCACAGA
>CAZYQB010000086.1:0-8191 GCA_964649595.1 uncultured Oscillospiraceae bacterium
GGTCATATCCGCTTCGGGAATATCGGTCACATCCACCATCATCTGATCCATGCACACTCTGCCGATCACCGGCGCGCGCTTTCCACAGATCAATACATCCGCACGATTGCTCAGATCTCTCGAATAGCCGTCCGCATAGCCTACCGGCAGCGTCACGACTCTGGTGGGACGTTCGCACTTAAACGTACGCCCATAGCCCACCGATTCGCCGAATTCCAACCATTCAAAGCGCACGGGGTAGGTAGTCAGCTGCTGTGCCTGCTGCAGCCCCGAAAAGCGGTATGTGACCTCTGCGCCGTAGAGCATGATGCCGGGTCGCACCATATCATGCCAGTAATCGGGTCCTGCCAACATTCCGGTGCTTGCCGCCGCGTGTATGATCGGAGCAAACTTCATGCGCCGAACCTTGCCCACGGCATCCATAAAGCGGATATTCTGGGACCGGGTATATGCCGGATCGCCGTCGGCATTGGCAAAGTGCGTAAAGATGCCTTCCATCTTGACGCGCTTTGTCTGTGCCCATTCGTCCAGCAGATCATCCATCTGCTTTTCGCGCTTCACGCCTAGCCTGCCCATGCCGGTATCCACCTTGAGATGGGCATGAGCCACCGTTTCAAGCCGCTGAGCCGCCTGATCGAGCCTGCGCAGCGTATCGCAGTCATATACGGTCACCGCAACATGGTTCTTTACCAGATCCACAATATCGCCCTGCCATACGCCGCCCAGCACGAGCGTATGCGCGCGTACGCCTGCCTCTCTGAGTGCAAACGCCTCGCTCGCCGCAGCTACCGCCAGTGCATCCGCGCCCTCCTGAAGGAGCCGCTTTGCCACCGGGATCATGCCGTGTCCGTAGGCATCCGCCTTGACCACCGCCATCCGCCGAACCTTTCCCTGCGTAGCTATCCCTGCCATACGGAAGTTATTGGCAATGGCAGGAAGGGAGATCGTCAGCATCGTCGGCTTGTATTGGCTCACAGGGAACGCACCTCTTCCTGCGACAGCAGTTCGATATCGCCCTCGCGCAGCACGCGAACGCCCTTTTCGTTATCGCTCAGGCGGAAGATGACCATTGCGTGGCTGCCGTGAGTGCGAACGAAGGAGTAGAGATATTCAACCGCTACGTCAGCAGCATTGAGCAGCTTGAGAACCTCTGCCAGTCCGCCGGGCTGATCGGGAACACTGACTGCAACAACGTCGGTCAGACGTGCCACATAGCCGGCTTCCTTCATGATCTTCACACCCAGCTCGGTATCGCTGACGATGCAGCGCATGATGCCGTACTGCTCGGTGTCGGCGATGGTCAGCGCGACCAGGTCAACGCCGCCCTTGCTCAGCAGACGGGTCAGGCGGGACAGACTGCCCTTCGTATTCTCCAGGAACACCGAAATCTGCTTAATAAACATCGTTCATACCTCCATTTATAATATAGTTTAACCAACCATATGGGTATCAATGTGACAGCCGCAGCACAATTTTTTGGCGGTTTCTCATGCCGCGGCTGATGATTGATCTTTTTAATCTTACTTCAGCTTGCGCTTATCGATGATGCGCTTTGCCTTGCCTTCGGAGCGCGGGATGCTCTTGGGACCGACCAGACGCACGCGGGCAGACAGACCGATGACCGACTTGAGCTTCTCCTGGATCTCCTTGGTCAGGCGCTCCATGGCAGAAACGGTGTCGTGGAAGGTGTCCTCGGTAACCTCGACCTGAATCTCCAGCTGGTCGGTGGCACCTACGCGATCGACCACCAGCATATAGTGTGGCGCAACGCCGTGGATGTTGACCAGTACGGATTCCACCTGAGAGGGGAATACATTTACGCCGCGGATGATGAGCATATCGTCGGTACGTCCGGTGATGCGTGCCATGCGCACAAAGGTGCGTCCGCAAGCACAGGGAGTAGCATCCAGACGGCAGATGTCATGAGTGCGGTATCTAAGCATGGGCATACCTTCCTTGGTGATGGTGGTAAACACCAGCTCACCGGTGCTGCCGTAGGGCAGCTGCTCCTCGGTGACGGGATCGATGATCTCGGGAATGACGTGGTCCTCGTTGACGTGCATACCGTGCTTTTCCAGACACTCAAACGCAACGCCGGGACCTGCGATCTCGGTCAGTCCGTAAATATCCAGAGCGTCGATGCCCAGCAGTTCCTCGATGCGCTGACGCATTTCCTCAGTCCACGGCTCTGCGCCGAAGATGCCCGCCTTCATGTTCAGGCGCTTTAAGTCAATGCCCATCTCTCGCACGGTTTCGCCGATGTGCAGCGCATAGGAAGGCGTGCAGCACAGAATGTTGGTTTCAAGATCCTCCATCAGCATGATCTGACGGGCGGTGTTGCCGCTGGACATGGGGATGACCTGAGCGCCCACCTTGCTTGCGCCCTGATGCAGACCCAGACCGCCGGTGAATAGACCATAACCATAGGTTACCTGAACGACCGATTCGTTGGTGCCGCCTGCTGCGGTCACGGCGCGGGCACACATTTCCGCCCAGCTTTCCACATCGCGCGCGGTATAGCCTGCCACGATGGGCTTGCCGGTCGTGCCCGAAGAGCCCTGAATACGGACAATCTCCTTGCGGGGCGCGGCGAACAATCCGTAGGGGTACTGATCGCGCAGATCGGTCTTCTCGGTGAAGGGCAGATATTTGAGGTCATCCACCGTGCGGATGTCGAAGGGAGACAGACCCTTTGCCTGCATACGCTCACGATACATCGGTACGTTCTCATACTCGCGCTGTACAACGGTGCGCAGTCTCTCGCTCTGAAGCTCGCGAAGCTGCTCACGATCCATGCATTCTGCTGCCTTGTTCCAGATTCTTCTCTCGGTCTGACGTGCCATTTAATGTTCTTCCTCCCGTACTTCTTATCCTACCATACTACTCAAATAGTATAGAATAGTCTTTTTTGTGTGAACGCCTGCCCCTTCATTTCCTTCGGAAGATGCCTTCTTTCGGCAGTACGTTCGATACTGTTCTCCCAAAAGCCTCCCTCTCAGAGGGAGCCTTTTGGTATCTTTCTCCTCCATGTTAGTGCTTCGGTCACAGTATCCCTCAAGGGGAAGGCTTTTCTTAATGATTATATCCCAGTTCAAATGCCTTGAGATTTACCTCAAGGAACTTCGCCGGAACGCAGGCAGCGACCGCCTTTTCCCATGCCGCCTTATCGGAATTCATGTCGCGGCACAGCGCGCCCAGCAGCACCAGATTGACTGCGCGGCTCTCGCCTGCTTCAATCGCCATAGCCATCGCATCCATGTCGATGACGCGGGCAGCAGCGTGCAACTGCTGCATGATGTCAGCGGGATACTGTGCGGTGCCCATGACCACAGGCATAGGCGATATCTTCTGCGTATTGGTGATGACGGTGCCGCCCTGCTTGAGGTAAGGCAGCGCACGCATGGCTTCCATCTGCTCAAAGGCGATCACATAATCCGCCATGGCAGTCTCCACCAGCGGAGAGCATACGCCCTCGCCGATGCGCAGATAGGTCACGACGCTGCCGCCGCGCTGCGCCATACCGTGAACCTCGCTCACCTTCACGTCGTAATTCAGATTCATTGCCAGCGCACCCAGAATCTTGCTGGCAAGCAGCGTCCCCTGACCGCCTACACCGACCAGTACGATATCCAGCTTCTTCATGCTCATTCTCCTGCCTTTCTGATCGCGCCGAACGCACACATCTGCGTACACAGTCCGCAGCCTACGCACAGCGCAGGATTGATCTTGACGCCGTTTTCGGTCTTTTCGATGGCAGGACAGCCGATCCTCATGCACGCCATGCACTTTCTGCAGGCATCCTGATCGATATGCAGCGCAGGCTTCTTGCTCTTTTTATCCAGCAGCGCGCAGGGACTGCGGGAGATGATTACGGATACGCCCTTGCGTGCGGTTTCTTCCTTGAGGGCAGCTTCCAGTCCCTTGAGATCATACGCATCGACCACGCGCACGCTTGCCGCGCCGGCTGCCTCGCACAGCTTTTCAAGGCAGATGCGGTTTGCAGGATTGCCGTGAATGTCAAAGCCGGTTGCCGGGTTGGGCTGATGACCGGTCATGCCGGTGGTAGTGTTGTCGAGAATAACGATGGTGGCATCGCTCTGATTATATACTGCAGAGAGCAGGCTGTTGATGCCCGAATGCATAAAGGTGCTGTCGCCGATAACCGCAACGGTCTTCTTAGCGGCTTCCTCGCCGCGCATACGGGTAAAGCCCTGCGTCATGCCAATGGATGCACCCATGCACAGGCAGGTATCGATGGCGCTCGTGGGAGGCAGTGCACCCAGCGTATAGCAGCCGATATCGCCCATGGCGGTAAGCTTGAGCTTGCGGATCACATAGTAGGATGCGCGGTGCGGACAACCGGGGCACATGACCGGCGGACGGTTGGGGATCTGCGCAGCGGCAAGCGGCTGAGGCAGCGGATCGCTGAGTATGGCGGCAACCTTTCGAAGGGACAGTTCTCCCTGATGTCCGGTGAGATTTTTGCCCTCGCACTCGATGCCTGCGGCACGGATCTGCTCTTCAAAGATCGGCTCCAGCTCTTCAATCACATACAGCTTATCGACTGAAGCGGCAAACTCGCGGATGAGCTTCATGGGCATCGGATTGACCATGCCCAGCTTGAGGATGGATGCTTCGGGAGCTGCCTCACGCACATACTGATATGCGGTGCCCGAACAGATCACGCCGATTTTGGCATCGCGCATTTCCACGCGGTTGACCGGCATCGTGTTTGCTGCTTCGGCAAGTTCATTCATGCGGTTTTCGACCACCACATGACGGCCGCGCGCCATTGCCGGCATCATGACGTTCTTGAGAATGTCCTTCTTATAATCCTTGAGGGAAATCTCACTGCGCTCTGCCGTTTCGGTCAGGGAGCGTGCGTGTGCAATGCGGGTGGTGGTGCGGATGAGCACGGGCGTATCATACTGCTCGCTCAGCTCATAGGCGATCTTTACGAACTCGCGGCACTCGGCGCTGTCGGCAGGCTCAAGCATGGGCAACAGCGCGCCTCTGGCGTGATTGCGGCTATCCTGCTCGTTTTGAGAGGAGTGCATTCCGGGATCATCGGCAACAACGACCACCAGACCACCGTTTACACCGGTATAGGATGCAGTATACAGCGGATCAGCTGCCACGTTGAGACCGACGTGTTTCATGCAGCACAGTGCGCGTGCGCCGCCCAGCGCTGCGCCCACGCCCACTTCCAGAGCCACCTTTTCATTGGAAGCCCATTCTACATACATATCCTCATACTTTGCGCAGAATTCCGTAATTTCGGTACTCGGCGTTCCGGGATAGGAAGAAACCAGCTTTACTCCTGCTTCCCATGCGCCGCGGGCAATCGCTTCGTTGCCCAGCATCAACTGTTTTGCCATTGTTTGATTTCTCCGTTTCTGTTTTGCATTTGTTTCCAAGTTTTCCAAAGTGTTATCCTCAAAGCAAATACAAGGGATTTCCCTATGTCCTCTCGATAACGCGCACCGGACTTTGCACGACGGCGTTTTGTAAACGGTATATATCCAATATGTTATGCTTTTTCGCATACCATGCTCTATTATATCCCAAAGCATACACAAATGTAAATGACAATTTCCTTGATATCACCCAAAAAAGCTGATAAAATAAACCATATATTCATTTTTTTATCTCATTTCCGTCGATCCGCATTAAAATAATTCTCGGAGGTTATTTTTATGAGTTATTCCAGCAAATCCCGCACGAACCGAATCGCCACCGTTGTACACGCGTTTCTGCTGATCGCCATCGCCGCGGCGGTCTGTCTGGTTCTGTCCGCACGCGCCGATTATATCACCGCCATCACGCCTACGCCCACTCCCACTCCCACCGTCGTTCCCACGCCCTCACCCACACCGATCCCCACGCCCTCGCCCACACCGGTCCCTACGCCGCGCTCGCTGACCATCAGCGCAGTCGGCGACTGCACTCTCGGCGGTGACATGGACAAAAGCTCTGAAAGAACCTTTACCGAGACGATCTATGCCGACGAGGATCCGATGACCTACTGCTTCAGAAATGTCGCGGATATCTTTGAATCGGACGATCTGACCATCATCAATCTCGAAGTGGTGCTGACCGAATCCTCAAAGTATCTCGACCGCAGCGACAAGACCTTCTTCATGCGCGGCAAGCCGGAATATGTCGAAATGCTGACGCGCTCCTCCATCGAAGTCGCCAACATCGCCAACAACCACACCACCGACTTCGGCGATGCCGGCATGGAAGAAATGGTCGCCCTGCTCGAAGCCAACTCCATCGGCTACTGCGGCTTTGAATACACCTACCTGACTGAGGTAAACGATTTGACCGTGGGCTTTGTAGGCTTTACGCTGTGGAGCATCGATGAGGATAGTTTAGAGGAACTGATGAGCGAGATGCGCTCAAAGTGCGATATATTGATTGCATCCATGCACGGCGGCACTGAGCTGGAATACGACGCGATCCGCAAGCAAACCAAGTTCGGACGCCTTGCCGTTGATTACGGCGCCGATCTGGTACTGGGACATCATCCGCACGTCATCAACGGCATTGAGGTATACAAGGGCGTAAATATCATCTACTCTTTGGGCAACTTCTGCTTCGGCGGCAACCGCAATCCCAAGGACAAAGATACCTTCATTTATCAGCACACCTTCACCGAAAATGCCGACGGCACCTTCAGCCATGAAGCCACCGTCATCCCCTGCAAGATCACTTCGGTAGAGGATGAAAGCTACAACAACTATCAGCCCACCCCCGTCACCGATCCCGACGAAGCCAAAGCCATCCTCGAAAAGATCGAAAAACATTCCAAGCAGTTTGACAAAACGCTCAATCTGGTGGACTAAGGAGAACAGCCTATGCCCAACACCTTCCACGAAGCATTTGTCGAGGAGATCCGCGCCATCTTAGGCACTCAGGCGGATGCGTTCTTCACTGAAATAGAAAAGCCCTGCCGCCATTCGCTGCGTTTAAATCCCCTGCGCGAAAATGCCGAAGAAGCCGCGCTGCCCTTCACCGATGACGCGGTTCTCTGGTGCCCTCAGGGCAGATACATCAAAAACGGCACGCGCCCCGGACTTTCACCGCTGCACTTTGCCGGAGCCTACTATATTCAGGAAGCAAGCGCAATGGCACCCGCAATGGCGCTTGCACCGATTCCAGGCGACAGGGTGCTCGACCTGTGCGCCGCACCGGGCGGCAAATCGGGTCAGCTCGCCGCCGCGCTCAAAGGCGAAGGTCTGCTTGTGTCCAACGAGCCGGAGCCGTCGCGCGCCAAAATTCTCTCGGCAACGATGGAGCGCCTCGGCGTGCCCAACTCGATCGTGGTAAACTCGCTGCCTGAAAAGCTCTCACCCGTCCTGCCGGAGTTTTTTGACAAAATACTGGTGGATGCGCCCTGCTCGGGCGAGGGAATGTTCCGCCGCGACCCGGCGACCCGCGAGGAGTGGACCGGGGCTTCTCCCGAAGGCTGCGCGTCGCGTCAGGCGTTCATACTCGATCACGCCGCAAAGATGCTGCGCGGAGGCGGCAGAATGGCATATTCCACCTGCACCTTCAACCGCGCCGAAAACGAGCGCACCATCGAGGCATTCCTTGAGCGCCATCCGGAATTTTCTCCGGTCGAGTTTTCTCTTGAGGGCATCGGAGAGAGCAAAAACGGCGCACTCAGGCTGTGGCCGCACCTGCTAAGCGGCGAAGGACATTTTCTTGCACTGCTTGAAAAGTCGCTCACGCCCTCACACGCTCTCCCAAAGACGCGCCCCGCCAAGCCCGACAAGGAGCTTTCATCATCGCTCAAGCTGCTCAAAGAAATCGTGCCCGACCTTGACGAGCTGCTCTGCCGCGGCGAGGTAATCCGTACGGGCGAATACCTCAAGCTCATTCCCAAAGGCACGCCCGACCTGAAGGGCATCAAGATCGTGCGGCAGGGTCTGCACCTGTGCCGCATGGGCAGAAACTACGTCGAGCCCGACCATGCGCTTGCCATGGCGCTGCATCCCTCGCAGGCTGCCCGCGTCCGCGAAGTAACCGACGAAGAAGCGCTGCCTCTCATGTGCGGCGAAACCGTTCCCTGCGACGCGCGCGGCTGGCTGCTGTTTACCTATAAAAATATGCCGCTGGGCTGGGGCAAGGCATCCGGCGGCATTGCAAAAAATCATATTCCGAAGGGGCTTAGGGTTCAGAAATA
>CAZYQB010000087.1:0-6316 GCA_964649595.1 uncultured Oscillospiraceae bacterium
GCCCGAACATTTTCGTCCGGGCGTTTCTGTCGATATTCAGATAACTGTTTTACGGTCACCCATAAATATGCCGTGACATCTTTTTTTGCATTTACCCTCGCGCAGCGGATACTGCACCTTCCAATCTGCCGATGTGCTCGCTCATCTGCGTACAAAATTCATTTACCTGCTTCTGCATTTTGTCCGTACCGAGGATCAGATATTCCTTGATGCACACGGTCAACTCATCCGCCGCGTCGCACAGCGCGCTCAGCTTTTCTTCCCTTTCGCTCAGCGCCAGCCGATACAGATCGATCCGCACGCGCTCATCCGGCACATTTTCCGTAGAGGTATCCTCCGTGCGTCCGCCCACGATCAGACGAGCAAGCGTTTCGCAGGCGCGGATCAACTCCGCATCGGACACACCGTGCGCCGCCTCGGTGAGCATTCCGCACGCCTGAGAGAGCGAAGCGGCGTGATTTCTGGCGCGTATCTCCACCGGCGGACAGTCGATACCCTCTGATCGGAGTTTTTCCACCGTGCGTGCGATCAGCTCCGGTCGATTTTTCAATACGCTTCTATATTTGTTCTGATACCTGAGCATCAAACTGTGATTTCCCATCGACATCTCCTGCAGACACGCCCTGACCGACTGTCCTTTTGCCCGGGCGCGCAGCACCTGCTCTACAAGCTGCTCTACTTCTTCCGAAGCAAATGGCACAAACCGCGCCGAGGGAATGTATTCGCCGCCGCGCTGTCGAACCTGCGCGTAATAATAATTGCGGATGCTGTTGGGTCTCCTGCCGGTCTGCTGCGCAATGCGCTCAAATACCTGTTTAAGCGGTAATCCCTGCTGCTGCGCCTCATCGGCTGTTTCCCATAAAAGGTGGTTTTCCTCTTCGCTCCACCCGGAATGTCTTGCGCCGTTTACACGCTCCATTGTCTGCTGCATAAGAACCTCCAATTTCCTTATCTGCTAAAGAGTATGCCCGCACCACATTCCTATATACAGGTATATCACGCAGAATCATTAAAAAAGTTTTGTTTCAAATACAGATACCCTTACGGTCTTATTCGCCCGCTTCTATGCATTCGTCTTGAAAAAGATTCTGTCTTTTTGATTTTATTTCGGCAAAACGGGATCTTATTTCTAAAAAATTTGCAATATGTGACACATATTAACTTGAAATCGCAAAACTTTTGTAATATAATATACGGGTAATATGGCGAAAAAGACGAATGAATACTTTTGAAAGGACGTGAATGCGGTGAAAGCAAAAAGCCTTATCAGCCGCCTGACTGCAGCGTGCATGGCGCTGAGCATACTCATAAGCGGCGTGGCTTCAGCCGACAGCGTGACCGTTGCAACGGAAAAGCTCAACATCAGAAAGGAAGCAGACGCTTCCAGCAGATCCATTTCCCTGGTAAGAGAGGGCGAAACGCTATCCTTCGTTTCCGAAGCAGATGACTGGTATCAGGTAAAATCGAACGGCACGGTCGGCTTTGTAAGCAAGGACTATGTTTCCCTGAACCGTTCCGAACTGGAAACAGACGTGGAAAAAAACACCGAGCTGTTCTCCTCCCCCCTCACCGGACGCACCACCAACCGCGTCAATATGCGCAAGCTGCCCATCACCACCGCCGACATAGCCAAAGTGGTTCCCGATAAGAGCACGGTGGAGGTCATCGGTCAGTGCGGCATTTGGTATCTGGTCAAATACAGCGGACGCACCGGCTATCTGATGGCTCAGTATGTGACCGTCGAGGGCAATAACGATCCGGCTCCTTCTCAGCCGGACTCCTCCGATACCACCGCTTCCAACGACACCTCTTCCGATGAAAATTACACCGCCGCCCGCAGCGGCAGCACCACCACGCGCGTCAATATGCGCGAACAGCCTTCTACCGGCTCCGCTATAAAGAAGGTACTTGCCAAAAACGCTTCCGTAGCAGTGTTGGGTGAAAACGGCACATGGTACAAGGTGTCCTCCGGCGGCAAGGTGGGATATGTCTCCAAGGCATATATCACGCTGACTGCCGATTCTTCCGAATCTGCACCTTCTGTCCCTTCGCTCTCTCCCTCTACGTCCGATGTCGAACTCTATGACGGCGCTGTTTCCGGCGCGACCACCGAGCGAGTAAACCTGCGTACATCAGCATCTACCTCTTCTGCCGTAGTGACCGTGCTCGCCAAGAACCAGTCGCTCACCGTCGAAGGCGAGACCGGAAGCTGGTACAAGGTCAAGGTCGGCAGCAAAAGCGGCTACGTTGCAAAAGCATACATCCTTATCTCCAGCAACAACAATAATAGCGACAGCAGCAGCGACGATACGGTCGTATCCGACGGTCTGATAAGCTATCCGGCAGCCCGAACCGGCATTACCACCACCAAGGTCAATCTGCGCGAGGATGCCAACACCTCCTGCGATGTGGTAAAGGTACTCTCCAAGGGCGCTGCGCTCTCCGTACTGGGCGAGATAAACGGCTTCTATCAGGTCAAGACCGGCAGTTCTGTGGGCTTTGCTGCAAAGGACTATGTACTTCTGGGCGTTTCCGGCTCCACCGATGAAGATCCGGACGAAGATGCAAACGAGGATCAGGACGATTCCGACAGCACTCCCTCCGTCGAAGAGACCATCTATTCCTCCAGTCTCACCGGTACCACCACCGTGAAGGTCAATATGCGCCGCGATCCGGAGGGCGACGTGCTCTTTACACTGCCCTCCGGCACCTATGTTACGCTCATCGGTGAGCGCAGCGGCTGGTACAAGGTCACCTACAACGCCAGCACCGGCTACATCTCCAAGGCATATGTGACCGAAGGCGCAGTCTCCGCACCCGTGCAGCCCGACACGAGCACCGGTACCACCACTTCTCCCGATGAGCCCGATGAAAGTAAGGCAACGACCGCTTATATCTCCACCGGCACGATCAACATGAGAAAGGGACCGGGTACCGATTACGGCGTTATCAAGGTGCTCCAGAAGGGCGATGAGATCACCTGCTATCAGCTGACCGACGGATGGTATTTCATCAAAGCAGGCAGCGACACCGGTTATGTCTCCTCCAAGTATGTGACCACCACCAAGCCTACGGTCTCCGTACCGGCAGAACCTGATGAGGACGACACCACCTCCTCCACTACGGTCTCCGGCAAGGTTCAGATGGCGGACTGGTGGACCAGCAATATTCAGAAAACCTTCGCCCGCGGCGTAATCGCCACCGTGACCGACGTTGACACCGGCATCAGCTGGCAGGTCATCCGTTCCGGCGGCACCAACCATGCCGACGTTCAGCCTTTGACCGCCGCCGACACCGCCAAAATGAAGCAGGCTTACGGCGGAACGTGGTCCTGGAACCGCCGCGCCATTTGGGTAACGATCAACGGCGTGCGCTATGCCGCCTCCATGAACGGTATGCCCCACGGCACCGGCTCCATCACCACCAACAATTTCGACGGACACCACTGCATCCACTTCCTCAACAGCCGCACCCATACCGGCAACCGCTGGGACACCGCACATCAGTCGATGGTTCAGAAGGCATACAACGCCGGTCAGTGACCTCAAAACAAATCAAATAAAATCGTTTAAAACAGAACTACCTCCGCATTCAAAATCATGTGGAGGTAGTTTTTATTGCATTGTCGTCGGATTATATCTGTCTGTGTCCTCATTCGCTTCTCTTGAGTCTGGATAGAAGCAATACCGCCAGATTGACCGCCACCACGCTCGCGCCGGTGGGCAGGCTGAACAAAAACGAAATGCACAGCCCGATAAAGAAACACACCACGCTCACCACAGCCGCCACGATGACCATTGCCTTAAAGCTGCCGACCAGACGGCGTGCAATGATCGCCGGGAAGATGATGAGGCTTGAGATGAGCATCGTGCCCATCATGCGCATACCCAAAACGACGGTGATCGCCGTAAGAAACGAGATCACAAACTGATACATGGTCACGTTGATGCCGGTGGCGCGGGCATACACCTCGTCATAGGTGATGGCAAACAGCCGGTTGAACAGCAACGCATACACTAGCAGCACCAGCGCACTCAGACCCACACTCAGCCATACATCGCTTGAGGTCATGGCAAGTATGCTGCCGAACATATAGCCGCTGATATCGATGTTGAAGCCCTTAGACAAAGAAGTAATCAGCACGCCTGCCGACAGCGCCGCCGTAGACAAGATCGCAATGGCGATCTCGCCCGATGAACCTGCCCGCTGGCTGAGATACATAATCAAAAAAGAGGCAATGACCACCAGCGGAATCGCCACGGCCATCGGCGGCAGATTAAGCGCCACCGCCAGCGCCAGCGCGGCAAAGCCGACCTCGCCCAGACCGTGACCGATCAGCGAATAATGCTTGAGCACCAGCACCACGCCCAGCAGCGCGGCGCACAGCGATACCAGCACGCCTACGATCAGCGCCCGATACATAAACGGAAAGGTCAGCGCTTCAAAAAATTCCATGATCTGCTGCATTTTAGCGCGCGCCTCCTCTCCATGAGAGCCATTCGTTCTTGTCGCCAATAAATTCGATCTCATGGTTGAGCACCATGACCCGATCTCCCGAACGCTCCACATAGCGCCAGTCGTGGGTGGAGATGAGAATACTCAGCGAAAGCTGCTCTCTGAGCTGGTCAAACAGCGCATACAGCTCTTCGGTGATCGCCGGGTCGAGCGCCGAACAGGGCTCGTCGAGAATCAGCACCTCCGGCTTTCGGGCAATGGCACGCGCAAGCAGCACGCGCTGCTGCTGACCGCCCGACAGATTGCCGATGCGTGAAGATGCAAACTGGTCGATCTTCAAAAGGTGCATTGCCTCTTCGGCGCACTCCCTGTCCTCCCGCGTATAAAAGGGCAGCCGCCATCCCTTCCTCTGCCTGCCCGACAGCACGATCTCTCTTACCGTTGCCGGAAAATCGCGCTCGGTGGTGTTGAGCTGCGCCAGATACGCTACCTTTTCGCGACCGCAGTGAAACTCGATCCTGCCCTTATGCACCGGCATCAGTCCGAGAATGCCCTTGATGAGCGTGCTCTTGCCCGAACCGTTGGCACCGATCAGACAGAGTATCTCCCCGCGCCTGAGTTCAAACGACACGCCCTGCACCGCCGTGCGCACGCCGTAGGACAGCATGACATCCCTGACGGATATCATCACATTATTCTGATTTTCCTTCACCGTTTTCCTCCAAATATTGTCTTGTAAATTCCAAAGGTCTCTCGCTGCGCCAATGGCACTGACCTTATCTCAAATATATTTGAGATAAGGCATCTCCCTCTTGGAGGGCGGCTTCAGCGCACTACCTGAACCCGCCCACGATGGCGCACGCCGAGTTGACCAGCACCGCAGCAAGCAGCGCGTCGAACACCGTCGCAACATAAAATCCCTCGATCAGCGAGCCGCAGCCCCATATGAACGCCGCATCGATCACCAGATTGAACAGACCCATCGTAAGGCAGCCCACAGGCAGCGTCAACAGCCTCAGCACCGGTCTGAGCAGCAAATACGTCAGCCCCAGCAGCGTGCCTGCAGCAATCGCCTGCGCAGGCTCCGCGACCGTTATGCCCTCCAGCAGATACGGCGCAGTGACCATCGAGAGTATGCAGCACATAAAAGTGATAAACGTGCGTCCTTGCCTGACCTTTCCCCGATCACTCATCCATTAAGTTCCTCCAGCTCCTGCATATATTCCTTCCATGCCCCATAAGGCGCAGGCGGCACGCAGAAGCACATCGGCGTTTTGAGGGTGGGATGCGCAAAGGTGAGCTTATATGCCCACAGCGCGATCTGCTGTCCGGCTTTTCCGCCGCCGTAGCGGCTGTCGCCCCATAGCGGATACCCTGCCGCCATATGCTGCACGCGGATCTGATGCGCCCGCCCGGTGTGAAGGATCACCTCGGTAAGCGTGGTCGCACCGCGCCATGCAATGGGATGTGTATCCAGTATTGCCTGTTTTGCACCTTTTATGTCGGGCGATACCACGCGCACACTGCCGCTTACGCTGTCCTTGAGCAGATGATCCTTGAGCGTGCGCTCCTGCTTGAGCACGCCCTGAAGCACCGCCAGATAGCGCTTGTCCACCGCGTGAGAAGCAAACGCATCGCTCAGCCGCTGCGCTGCCTTGCTGGTTCTTGCAAACACCATCACGCCGCCGACCGGTCTGTCCAGCCGATGTACCAGCCCCAGATATACCGCCCCCGGCTTATTGTACCTCTCGGCGATATACTTCTTGAGCACGTTCAGCAGATCCATATCTCCCGAACTGTCCGCCTGCACGCCAATGTTGCACGGCTTTACCACCACCAGCACATGGTTATCGCAGTACAA
>CAZYQB010000087.1:6416-8152 GCA_964649595.1 uncultured Oscillospiraceae bacterium
TTTTCCTGCCACCGTCCGCTGGCGCCGCAGGGCAGCACGCCGCCCTCGGAGACCGGCAGAACCACTTCTTCCGCACGGATGCTGCCGCCGTACTTCTTCTGAACGGTCATGCGCAGCATATTGTTCAGCACCGCCGGCTGAAGCCCGGTGGTATAGGAGTTAATCAGGAAAAACAGCGGTCTGTCGGAGAGAATCTTTACGCATTCCTCTACCAGTGGATAGAGGTCGTCTTCGATCTTCCAGACCGAGTTATCGCTGCGTCCATAAGAGGGCGGATCCATCAAAATGGCGTCGTAGGTATTTCCTCTTCTCTGCTCACGCAGCACAAACTTTCTGGCATCATCCACGATCCATCTGACCTTGGTTTCATCGATGCCGCACAGCTTGCGATTCTCGCGCGCCCACTCAACGATGCCCTTGGAGGCATCCAGATGGGTTACCTGTGCGCCTGCCGCCGCGCACGCCATCGTTGCGCCGCCAGTGTAAGCAAAGAGATTGAGCACTTTGATCGGTCTGCCCGCGTTCTTAATCAGTCCTGCCATCCAGTCCCAGTTGACCGCCTGCTCGGGGAACAAGCCGGTATGCTTGAAGCCGGTGGGCTTGACGTAGAATTTCAGATTTTTATAGTTGATCGTCCACTGTTCAGGCAGCTTTTTCTTAAACTCCCATTCGCCGCCGCCCTTATTCGAGCGATGATAATGTGCATCCACCCGATTCCATTTTGCCGCGCTCTGCATCGCCCAGATCGCCTGCGGATCGGGACGGCGCAGTATCACGCTGCCCCAGCGCTCCAGCTTTTCGCCGCTTCCGGTATCGATGACCTCATAATCCTTCCATCCGTCTGCAATAAACATATATCACTGAACTCCTCTATAATATCGCTGTTTTATCGATCTGTTCTTCATTATTGATGATTTTTGTGCGTTTGTCAATCACGCGCGTATGAATATAGCATTCATTCTATGCTCATTCAATCTCGCAGGGAATATTTTCTCTCCTGCACGCTTCAATATATGCGCGCCTTGCCGCCTCGTCCTGCAGCTGCATATACTGAGCATGATGCTTATACACATCCCGGATGCACGCAGCAACCGACTTTGCCAGCGTCATTGCGCCCTTAGGCGAGAGATGCGTGGCAGAAGAATACATGGTGCGTCCGTCAAAATCCTTTGCGGCGGCATGAAGATCGTCGATCACTGCGCCAAGCGGCTCAAGCACCTCCAGCGCAGCGCGGTTGTACGCCTCCACATCGCGATTGAGATGTCTGAATGTCCTGCCCTGATCGATCTCAAATACCGGCGTAGTGGTAGCAAACACCACCACCGCATTGGGGAATATCTCCCGGATGCGCCAGTAAATGCGCACCAGATACTGCTGATATACCTCAATGGGAGTGATCGGCTCATCGCCCATGATGCGCTCCATATCCCACAGACCGTTGTTCCAGTGAACGATGTCTACATCATGCCGGTGGCAGGAGCTGGTGAACATACGGCTCCAGTGATAGAGATTTCTCAGTGTCATCTCCGCCGAGCCGCAATCCTCCGGCGGCATATATACGCCGCAGTCATCCTGCAGCTGCTCGGCGGCAAACAATCCGTAGCCGCAGTGCCGGTTTGAAGTAAAGCGTACAAAATCGCCCAGCAGAAATATCACCGGGTCGCGATCCTTGTCGCGCTCGGGGCACGTTCCCAATACTCTTCTTTTGAGACTGATGTCCATATTCATCGCTCCTT
>CAZYQB010000088.1:0-8106 GCA_964649595.1 uncultured Oscillospiraceae bacterium
CCAAGCTGCAGATGCTGCTGCGCGGTCAGAACATCCTTGGCTATCGTCATTATGCCGACGACGTGGTTGACGAATTCGTTCGTCTGTCCATCAAAAACGGCATCGACGTTATCCGTATCTTCGACGCACTGAACGACGTTCGCAATATGCAGACCGCCATCACCGCTACCAAGAAATACGGCGGCGTGTGCGAAGTTGCTCTGAGCTATACCAAGAGCCCGGTTCACACCGAGGAATACTTCGTCAAGCTGGCTCAGCAGCTCGAGCGTCTGGGTGCAGACAATATCTGCATCAAGGACATGGCAAACCTGCTGCTGCCCTATGACGCCTACAGCCTCGTCAAGAAGCTGAAGAAAGCTGTCAAGTGCCCCATCCACCTGCACACCCACAACACCGCCGGCACCGGTGATCTGGTGCTGCTGAAGGCCGTTGAAGCAGGCGTTGACATTATCGACTGCGCTCTGTCTCCTCTGGGCAACGGCACCTCTCAGCCTGCGACCGAGCCGATCATCGCCACCTTCAAGGGCACTCCCTACGACACCGGTCTGGATCTCGATCAGCTGACCAAGGCGACCGACCACTTCCGCGGCGTTGCTCAGAAGCTCAAGGACGAAGGTATCCTCGATCCCAAGGTGCTGAGCGTTGACATCAACACCCTGAAGTATCAGGTTCCCGGCGGTATGCTGTCCAACCTGATGAACCAGCTCAAGCAGGCCAACGCCATGGACAAGTTCTACGACGTGTTGGCGGAAGTACCGCGCGTTCGCGAGGACTTCGGCTTCCCGCCGCTGGTCACTCCCACCTCTCAGATTGTCGGCACCCAGGCCGTTATGAACGTGCTGGTCGGCGAGCGCTACAAGATGAACCCGAAGGAATCCCAGGGTCTGATGGCCGGCGAATACGGTCGTCTGCCCGCACCGGTAAACGAGGACGTCCGCAAGAAGGTTATCGGCGACCGCAAGGTCATCACCAGCCGTCCTGTTGAGGATCCTTCCTACGCCGTCAAGTCTCTGGACGAGTTCCGCAAGGAAATCGGCGAATACTACACTCAGGAAGAGGACGTACTCTCCTACGCTCTGTTCCCGCAGGTTGCTCTGAAGTTCTTCGAAGCACGTCAGGCAAAGACCATCGGTCTGGACGCTTCCGTGCGCGATGTCAAGAACAACGCAATGCCCGTCTAAGCGGACAGCGTCCACGGGCATAAGCCGCTGCGTATCTGAAAATCGCTCCCGACGATCATAAAGCCAAGTCGTCGGGGGCGACGTTTGTTTTGGGCAGGGCTTTGGCAAACAGCATGACAACGCAAAATTTGTAATAAGGCATCTTCTCAAAACCGTTACTTCCTCCTTGCGCGCCTCAGGGTGCTTGTAGTATAATAAAGGTGTCGAAAGTTTGTCGGGAGGTGGAAAGCGTATGAAGTCCTGGTTCTCCGGTTTCCTTCAACCCTCGATGCTCCGTCTGGTCATTCACAAGACCGGTTCACGGATGGTCTATGCGATCATTCCGGCGCTGATGTGGAACAAGATCGTTGACGGCGGATTGACGCAGGTCTTTCTGCTTTGCGGTTTGTTCTATGCCGCGATGGCATGGATTGCATATCTGCGTCTGACCGGCATTGACCTGCCGCGTCTGTGCGAATGGATGACCTCTCCCCAACCGCGCCGCCGATCCACCCATATTTTCGGCGATGTACCCGATGCCCCCGGCGAGGATGCCTTTTCCATGAAGTCGCTCAGTGATCTGGTAAGCTATGAGCAGCGTATCTTCAGCATACTCTTTGCCGATGTGATATGCAGCGCGTTGCTCGTTGCGCTGTCATTTATTCTCTGATCGATCGGGAAGGACGGTTCGACGCTTATTCACATTTCATCATATCACGGAGGTGTATGCCCTATGGATGCCATGACCAACCTGCTCACGCGCCGCAGCATCCGTTCATTCAAGGATGAACCGATCGCGCCCGAAGTGCTTGCTAAGATCCTCGAAGCCGGAACCTATGCCGCCACGGGTCGCAATCTGCAGGCACCGATCATCATTGCCGTCACTAACAAGGACATGATCGCGCGTCTGTCCAAAATGAACGCCGCCGTTATGGGCGTAGACACCGATCCGTTTTACGGCGCACCGACGCTCGTGATCGTGCTGTCTGACCGTTCCGTCCGTACCCATGTATACGACGGCAGTCTGGTTCTGGGCAACATGATGCTTGCCGCGCACGCACTGGGCGTGGGCAGCTGCTGGATTCACCGTGCCAAAGAAGAATTTGACTCCGCCGAGGGCAAGGAGATTCTTTCCTCTCTGGGCATTGAGGGCGATTACGAAGGTATAGGTCATCTGATTATGGGCTATCCTGCCGTAGAAGCGCCTGCCGCGCGTCCCCGCAAGGAGAATTATATCTATCGCATCGATTAGTACCCCAATGAGCAGATCAAAGGACAGAGCTTTTAGGCGATGCTCTGTCCTTTATTAGTTTTGGGCAGCTTATGCTCTATGTAATGACTTTGTTATTTTTGTAAAGAACACTTTCGACATCTCAAAGAAACTGGTATCATATAGAAATTCGGGAAACCAGACTGCCCCTGCGCGGTCGGTTCGATTTCCCGCAGCGATTGTTTTCAAGGGAGGAAAACTCATGAAGCAGGGCAAAGACACAGTCAAAAAGTTTTTGGGTGGACTGCTTGCGATCGCACTTGCGATAATCATGCTGCTGGGCGGCGGCGATATGGGCAGCCTTGATCCGGATGACTCCCCATCGCTTCCGCCGAGCAGCGATGGCGGCGCCCAAATTCTGCAGCAGGACAACACGCCTGCAGGTGACAGCGAAACCATTCGTGAGGACGGAGAATATTCGTCCAAATCCGAGGTAGGTCGATATCTGTATCTCTACGGCAGACTGCCCGCCAACTACATTACCAAGGACGAAGCCTATGATCTGGGCTGGAACAGCAAAGAGGGCAACCTGTGGGATGTGGCACCCGGCAAGAGCATCGGCGGCGACCGCTTCGGCAATTACGAAGGACTGCTTCCCAAAGACAAGCAGTATTACGAGTGCGATATAAATTATCAGGGCGGCTATCGCGGTGCCGAGCGCATCATCTACTCCGCCGACGGTTATATCTACTACACCGACGATCATTACGAAACCTTTGAACAGCTTTATCCGTAAGGAGGCATATGCAGCATGAGCAAGACATATATTCCCGAGGGCTATCGCTCCTCGCTTGGGCTGTATGAAACGCAGGCTGCCATCGGTCAGCTCAAGCGTATTTTTGAAGATTCCCTCGCCAATGCACTCAATCTCAAGCGCGTATCCGCGCCGCTGTTTGTAGACCCCAACACCGGTCTTAACGACGACCTCAACGGCTATGAGCGCGCCGTCTGCTTCGAGATCCGCGAGACCCGGATGCCCGGCGCGGTCGTTCATTCTCTGGCAAAATGGAAGCGCATGGCGCTGCGCGATTACAACTTCCCGATAGGCGAAGGTCTGTACACCGACATGAACGCCATCCGCCGCGACGAGGAGATGGACAACATCCATTCGATCTATGTCGATCAGTGGGACTGGGAGAAAGTCATCTCCGCCCGCCAGCGCAACATGGCATATCTCAAGGACACCGTCGAAACCATCGTGGGCGCTATCTGCCTGACCAATGATGCCATGCGCGCGCGCTATCCGGCACTGAGCTGGAAGCCTGATAGAAACGTGACCTTCGTCACCACGCAGGAGCTGGAAGATCGCTTCCCCGAGCTTACAGCCAAGCAGCGCGAACACGCTTATGCACGTCAGCACCATACCATCTGCATCCTGCAGATCGGCGACAAGCTCAGATCGGGCGAAAAGCACGACGGACGCGCTCCCGACTACGACGACTGGACGCTCAATGCCGACATCGTATTTTATAATCCCGTACTGGATGCTTCCATCGAGATTTCCTCAATGGGCGTACGCGTCGATCCGGAAGCCATGGAGCGCCAGCTCAAGATCGCCAACTGCGAATACCGCAAAAAGCTGCCCTTCCACAAGCAGCTTCTTGACGGCGAACTGCCGCTGACCATCGGCGGCGGCATCGGTCAGTCCAGATTGAGTATGCTCATCCTCGGCAAAGCGCACATCGGCGAAGTGCAGGTCTCCCTGTGGGACGACGAAACCCGCGCCTGCTGCGAAAGGGCAGGCGTACAGCTCCTCTGAGCGCCTCAGAGGACTTCAGACGGGTTCTCTCTGTTTTTCATGCCCTTCGGGCACCCACAAAAAAGATCGTCTCAAAAACGAAGCTGCTCCCTCAAAACGGCTGTTGTATAAAACAGTCCGGATCGAGGGAGCTTTTATATATACTACGGCTCCATATCGGCAATCAGCCGCAACAGCAGCCTGCTTTGTGAACGTGCGACCTCCTCTTTGGGCGTTGAAAACTTTTCCCGTACCCAGCAGATGACCACATTCGCCAATCCGCCGGCATAGAACGCAGCAGTCATCCGAAGAGCTTCCTTTTCGGCTTCGCCAATATATTTTTTCTGCTCAAGCCATGCATTTACAATGCGCTTGAATATACGCTCAAACATCTGAATGATCTCAGGATCGATGTCTGCCATGAATATATTATGCAGCGTGCGGCTGTTGTCCTGAATATCTCCAAGCATTATCAAAAGCTTCTGCTCAAGCGTATATCCTGCGCCGCCGCGTGTCTGCTGTTCCAAAATTTCGTTCAGGCAGTATTCAAGCAGTTCATATTTATCCGAAAAATGTCCATAAAAGGATGATCGGCTGACCATTGCTTCTCGACAGATATCTCCTACCGCGATGCGCCGAAAGCTGTTTTTCTCTAGCAGCCGCATCAGCGCCTCCTTCAAAAGATATCTGGTCTTCGAAAAGCCGTTTCCCTTCTCCATGGACATTTCTCCGTTCCCTCCCGTAAGATTTTGAATACGTCGCAGATTCTATGATTACAGTCTACCCGTCCAAAGGAAACTTTTCAAGGGCGCAGCTGTGACACCGCTTTGAATACTTTTGAACATTTTTCCGTAAATGTTCACATTTGAACACTCCGATTTTTCTGTCGCTTGAAATCTTCCCCATGATACTCTATCATAAATTCATCGCCTGCAGGATATGGACCTACCTTCTCTTACATCATTTCATGAAAGGATGATCTCAGTGTCCGTTACCAAAAAGCCTATACTCAACGCAGTGATCGGTCTGCTGATTATCGCAACGATCGTAACCATGTGGATTCCCTGCTATGAAGCAAACGGTGATTCCGCCTCTCTGATGAGCTACATCGCCTTCCCGACCCGACACAAGGGCATCACCCAGATGTTTGAAGAGTTGTACGACGGCTTCATCCTCAACGGTCAAGTTTGGATCCCGCTACTCATACTGCTGATGGGCATCGGCGCCATCGTACTGATGCTTCTCCAGCGCAATCTGACCAATTCTCTGATTCTTCCGGGCGTATTCTCGCTCGTCGGCATCCTCAACTGTTGGATCAATCCCCTCTGCCGTACAGGCGGCATGGTGACCACGCTCATTCCCACTGTGCTGCTGGCTGGCATTTTCGTTTTGTGCCTGTACAACGGCGACTGGTTGCCCTCTGAATCCCAGTGGAAAAAAGATCCGGGTGCCGCAAGCAAGATCAAAGAGATCAAGGCCGCCGTCGGCAAGAAGAACATTGAGCTGCTCAAGAGCTATGCCCAGAGCAGTGATCCGTCCATCCGCATCGCCGCACTGGATGCCATCGCCGAGGTCGGCGGCAATGCAGCCTTCCATCCCATCGTAGCTCAGCTTTCCAGCTCTAACGAAGATGTCCGCATCGCCGCTGCCGAAGCGCTCGGCAAGCTGGGTGATACCCGCGGACGCACCTATCTGATGCACTTTATCGAGATCGACCGTGACCCCCGCGTGCGCACTGCCATGCAGACCGCCCTCGGCAAGCTGCCCTCGCTCGGTGCCGAAGGCTGATCGTTCTTGTAAAACCTCATAACACCACACCTGATGCACTCTCCGCATCAGGTGTTCGTTTATGTCTTTTTTATGGCGCGTTTTTGTCCAACTTCAAACTTTTCTCTTATACGCCGATTTTTTCTTCAGTTCGCCATTTGCAAGGATTGACCCGATCTAAATGATAAGTTATAATAAAGTTAAGTTAATATTTCCTCTCCCGACCGACCCCGCCAAAGAAAGGATGGTTTTCATGACAAAGGTTAAGTACCCGCTGCTCAACATCCTGATCGGTCTGCTGATCGTCGCAATGATCGCGATCCTGTTCGTTCCGGCTTACACAGTCGGCGAAAAGACTCTCTCGGTCATGGGCTATCTCTCCTTCCCCACAGATCATAAGGATGTAACGAAGATGTTCGAGAGCATCTATGAGGACTTCAACATCAACCGCGAGGTCTGGTGGCTGCTGCTGACCCAGATCGCAGGCATCTGCTCTCTCGTATTGATGGCGCTCTATCCGGCTCAGAAAAAAAGTCTGGCGATGCCGATCCTGTTCTCCGTTATAGGTATCGGCACGATCTGCGCCAATCGTTTGGTTCACGTCAGCGGATTTACCGCGATTGAGATCGTGTTGCTGGTCGCCGTGCTGCTGCTGTCGCTGTATAACGCAGATTTGATCCACAAGATCTCCAAAAGATCAGCACAAGATCATCAACAAAATCAACAAGGATAATATCCATACGATGATATCCATACGATGATATCCATACATTCTTCAAGCCATCTTCTGCTAAATAGCCGATCTCTATGACCCCTCTCTCATTGCATATAACTGCCGCGCCCGACGGATATTTCTTCCATCGGGCGCGGCAGTTTTTTTGGAGAAAATGCGTTTTCAAAATTCACTTCAGTCAGCAAGTACTTCATTGATAACGAAGCTCTCCACCATGCGATCAAAGGCGGCGCCGTACGACTCGACATCGGCAACCGGGAAGGATGCGGTGATGCAGTAGACATCATCGAGTCCCTCCAGCGCCCATACGGCATAGTAGCGGTTGATTGTACCGCCCTGTTCCGTTTCAAACCAGCGCACAATCATATTATTGTCGGTAACAAATTCGACCTGCTCGCTGGCAGCGTGAATTCCCTCATAGCCGCCCATCGCCTCGGTCAGCAGATCGGGAACGTCCTCGGACGCAACGTCACTCAGAGTCACGATCATGGATACGTCGCTCCTTGCCTCATCAACCGGCGCGAAGCCTTCCTTGGTGTAGATCGTCTGCGGCTTGATAAGCTCGGACGGATACCACAGGCTCCATCCTTCGCCTTGATACATCGCTTCGGGAATATCGAGCACAACGCCGTCCATCAGCGCATCAAATTTTGCGCCGTATACCTCCGCCTGATCCGCCGGGAAGGATGCAGTCATGCACAAAATATCGATTACCGTGTCCGCTTCCTGTGTCGGCTTGTACACCAGATAGAAGCGATTGACGATGCCGTCCTCCTGCGCCTGGATGGACTTAATCATCACGCCGGAATGACCGTGCATTTCGCCTTCGAGCAGCTTCTCGGTCGCCTCGCCAATCACGGCATCCGGTCCGTAGCCACCCACTGCTTCGCCAAGCAGCGCATCCACGGAATCCGCAGAGATTTCCGAAGAGGTAATGAGCACATTCGCATCTTCATTATCCACTGCAGTGAAGAAGTCATATCCGTATTTATAGCCATGGGTGAACTCTTCCTCGCTATAGACGAGCTTATAGCCCAATTCCATGTTATAGAGTACGGCAGCAATCGGTTCAGCAGCCTGCGGCGGTGCATTATCCGCAGCGCCTTGCGTGGTTCCCTCTGCCAGCGCAGTCATGCTCAAAAGCATCAGCGCGGCAAGAATCATAGACAGCCATTTCTTCATCATGTTTCCCTCCTTAATCGTTGCTGCCCTTTAGACAAATGCGCCTTCCTGTTTGTTCCTTTTCTGCTCGATTTGGGGTCAAAAAATCCCTCAAAAAAAATTTCAATTTTTTTGAAAAAAGGGGTTGACATTTTAAGCCCCTTAGTGTATTATATAACACGTCGCCGCGAGATACTGAAAACAAACGAGCGACACACGAGATGGGAGCATAGCTCAGTTGGGAGAGCATCTGCCTTACAAGCAGAGGGTCACAGGT
>CAZYQB010000089.1:0-8084 GCA_964649595.1 uncultured Oscillospiraceae bacterium
CCAGCAGCAGGCTCTTCGGGTTTGCCAACAGAGGACCAAAGTCGGTCATCGCGCCGACACCCATGAAGATCAGCGACGGATAGATGCCCAGCTTGACGCCCTGATAGAGATAGTACAGCAGACCGCCGTTCTGAGAGGGCAGGCGATATGCCATTTCGCCCAGTTCTTCGCTGTATGCCAGAACGATGTCACTCAGGCTCTTGCCCATTTCCTTGGCGTATTCGACTGCTTCGGGCAGAGTGGCGAAGAACTTGTAGCTCGGCTCGTTCATAAGACCTGCTGCAGGCAGGTTTGCCAGCAGCATACCGAATGCGATGGGCAGCAGCAGCAGCGGCTCGAACTGCTTGACGATTGCCAGATACAGCAGCACGCAGGCTACGCCGATCATGACATACTGTCGCCAGTCGCCCTGCGCAAGACCGGTGCTCATTGCGATGTCTTTAATGGCCTCAATGAAATCAATTTCGTATTTGGACTCATCTTCAACCGTTTCGATGACCGGAGTTTCCGGCACGACGGCGGTATCAGTCGTAGTTTCGGCAAATGCCGAAAACACAGGCATGATCGCCAAGAGCACCAACACGAGAGAAAGGATCAGGATACGGTTGGTTTTCATGCGATTTGCCCCTCCCTTGAAAAGAATTCTCGGAGTTTATTTTCTCTCGTGATTAGTTCAGGGAAAGCAGCACGTCGCCGGAGGAAACGCTGGAACCCTTGGTGGTGTTGACGGAAGCGACAACGCCGTCACGGGGAGCCATGATCTCGTTTTCCATCTTCATTGCCTCGAGGATGACCAGAACGTCGCCCTTCTTGACAGCCTGACCGGCGGCAACCTTAACATCCAGGATGGTGCCGGGCATGGGAGCGTTTACGGTCTCAGCACCTGCCGGAGCCGGAGCAGCGGCGGGAGCCGGGGCAGCGGCAACGGGAGCAACGGGAGCAGCGGCAACGGGAGCAGCGGCAACGGGGGCAGCAGCACCGGCTGCGATTTCTTCAACGTCAACGATGTAGGTGGTTCCGTTTACGGTGATCTGGAACTTACGCATGATAATTCTCCTCCTAAAAACTTATCTGTATCTGTTCAGATTAATGAAATTCGGTTTATCAGAAGCGGTTGTTGATCTGATTGACGCGACCCGCGCGAGCCCATGCATTCTGCTGAGCAGCGATGGCGCGGATGTTGCGCACAACCAGCTTCTTGCCGGAGGCGGAGCCGCCTGCAGCCTGCTCATCGGCAGCATAAGCCATCAGAGCAGCGGTGATAACGGCGATGAGCTCATCGGCGGAATCACCGGTCTGTGCGGCGGCAGCCTGCGCAATGGGTGCGGGAACGACCACGGAAGCTTCCTGCTTGGGAGCCTGCTCTTTCTTGATAGAAAGCAGGATAGACAGGCAGCGGATGCAGAGAATAAGGATAATCAGACCGATGAAAACGATCAGCATACCCAACAGCATAACCGTTCCGCCGTAGCCTAGCATAGCAGGCAGAGTCGATACAAATTCTCTCAGAAATTCCATCATTGCGAAAACCCTCCTTTACAGCGGCAGATTGCCGTGCTTCTTGGCGGGCTTGCTCTCACGCTTGCCGGAGAGCATCTCCAGCGCAGCAGCGATCATCTGACGGGTCTCTGCCGGCTCGATTACGTCGTCGATATTGCCTTCGATGGCGGCATTTACGCCGTCAGCGATTTCTGCCTGATACTTTGCTTCCAGTTCGGCGCGCTTTGAGAGAGGATTGTCAGCGGAGTGCAGCTCGTCTGCGCAGTTCAGTTGTACGGCAACGGCAGCGGTAACGGGAGAGATCACGGCACCCGGCCATGCATAGATGACATCGGCGGCAGCATGAGAAACCAAAGCGGTGGCGGCAGAGCCGATGGCATTGCCAGTCACGATGGCAACGCGGGCAGCGGTGGTCTCGGCGGTGGCGTACATTAGCTGTGCAACGGCGCGCATCAGTTCGCCCTGGTCGGCATCGGCTACGGATGCGCCCATGGTGTCTACCAGAGAAACGACCGGGATGGAGAAGCTGTCGCAGAAGCGGATGAAGCGGGCAGCTTTCTTGCAGCCCTTAACGGTTAGGCGACCTTCGTCCTTGCCGGGCTGAGTGGCAACGACGCCCACGGTGGTCTGCCCGATGCGGGTCAGTGCGGTGACCATCTCGTCGGCATAACCGGCGGACAGCTCAATACAGCTGTTGTTGTCGGCGATGCGAGCGATGATATCCTTCATGTCGGCAACGGCGGTGATGGCGTTCAGATCACTCAGCTCGCGATTGACATCATCCTCGGTGTCGAAGTTGTAGGGAGCATCCTCCAGATTGTTGCCCGGAAGCAGTGCAACCAGAGAACGGGTCAGGGCGATGGTTTCCTCGTCGGTGCCGGTGATCAGGTGAGCTGCGCCGTTCTTGAGGGAAGCCTCTGCGCCTGCCAGATCCGCCATTTCGACGGTCTTTCCGGTCTTGGCGGAAACGAGCTGGGGACCGTTTACGAACAGCTGACCATTCTTGCTCATTACGACAAAGTCAGCCATTGCGGCGCACATGGCAGCGCCGCCGCCGCAGGGACCCATTACAACCGCGATCTGCGGGATCACGCCGGACAGATCGGCACTCTTTGCCATGATGGAAGCATAGGCGTTTACGCCGGTCATGCCTTCATCCAGACGAGCACCCTGAGAATCGCACAGAGCGATCACGGGAGCGCCGGTTTTTTCTGCCAGAGAGAGGACTTTAAGGATCTTGCGGGTCTGTGCCGCGCCGACTGCACCGGCCTTAACGGTGTAATCCTGCGCGTAGACGTAAGCGGGACGACCGTCGATCAGACCATAACCGGTGATAACACCGGCATCGGCTGCGAGCGTATCCAGCTCAACGAAGCTGGCGGTGTCCAGCAGCAGCTCGACGCGCTCACGGGCGGTCAGCTTGCCTGCGCTGTGGATGGCAGCGATCTGGGCTGCGTCTCCGGCGAGCGCGGCCTGTCTGCGTTCGCGGACAAGGGGAAGATTGCGTTCCACACTCATGGTTTCGACCTCCATATCTACCTTTGTTGGGAATACACAAAATACCACTTTTTCTCTGATTCGACAGACATTTTCCTATTCCTGCAAAATGCGTGTTAATTTTGATATCTACATTAATGCATATAAATACATAAGGTCGATATAGGTAAAGAAAAGAAAATGCGAGAAAAGCGGAAGAATCTGTGCAAAAAAATAAGAAAATCCGCCGTCTGCCCGAATGGGAAGCAGCGGCGGAAGGTGAGAAAGAGAAGAATAAGCGGAGAAAAACGATGCGTGAACGGTAATTTACGGCTGCGGAACGCCCTGCTGACTCTTTTCCGAGATCATGCGGCGCACGTCGCCGAGCACCTGAGGCACCATTTCGATGATGTGATCGATGGGTGCATAGTGCTGTGCCGGGAGCAGGCGGACCTGATCTTCCTTGAGATAGAGAAAACCCATCGGGTGTACGGTCACGCCTGCGCCGGTGCCGCCCGCAAAGGGAAGATCGGCGCTCATCGACTGGGGCGCATCGCCTGCGGAATACTCGCCGCCGCCTGCGATAAAGCCGAAGCTGACTCTTGAGATCGGGATAACAGTGGAGCCGTCCGGCGTGCTGACGGGATCTCCTATGACCGTGTTTACATCCACCATATCCCGGATGTTTTCCATTGTGGTCGTCATGATGCTTTCGATTGGCTGCTTATCCATGTGCGTATCCTCCTTGAGAGATAGTCGCGGCACCAGATGAGCGCCGCAGCCATAATATGCCCAAAACGGCAGGAGAGGATTCCGCAAAGTGCGATTTGCGTGTGTCCCGAGTGAAAATCCGCGCTTACCGAGCCGCTGAGTGGAAGCGAAGGGCGAACGGAAGAGAGGCTGTTTAAAAGAGTGCGCAGCGCGCCGCACAGAAAGGCGGTATGCGATGCATCGGGAAGCGACAGATGAATATCTGCCCGGAGCCGCCACGGCTGTACATGGCGAAGCAGATATTTCAGTGCGCCGGAGAGGGCTTCAATCTGATCTCTGTGCGCTGCCCGTTCGGCTGCGGACTGTATGAGATTGAAGGAGCGAATCTTGCCGCTTCTGTCATGGGTCAGTGAAGCCGCCAATCCTGCGCCCACGCTGTATTTGATGCCGCAGTGCGCCGAAAATCTTAGACCGCCGATGGTGATGCCTACGCGCATTTCGCTGCCGGTGCGCCATGCTGCGCCCGCACGAACCGGCAGCATAATCAGATAGAATAGAGCGAGCAGTCCGGCGGATAGATATACTGCCATAAAGCATTCACCTCTCTTTATAGGCTCAATGTCATCAATTTAAGCACTAACTACCTTGAGTTGATGACATCGTTTTGCGATCAGCCAGTCAGAAAATATCTGCTTCGTCCAGTATGTACCAAACTGCGCAGCAGCATACATTTTCGGTGAAAAGACGTAACAGAAAAATAGTCAATGCGCAATGGAAACGGGAGAGGAGAGTGCTATAATGTCAGCGTGTTATCAATTGATATCACACCGTGAATATCAGGTTAGGAGGCGTACCTCATGGATCAGATCAGATTCCGGAAAATGGTTTACGGCGGACTGATGGCAGCGGTGGTTGCGCTGCTGACGGCATTTATCAAGCTGCCCGTACCGGGCACAAACGGATATATCCATATCGGTGACGGAGCGATCTTTCTTGCCGCGGCGCTGCTTGGACCCTACGCGGCGATTCCTGCGGCGATCGGCTCTGCCATAGCAGATATGCTGGGCGGGTATTATGTGTATATGCTGCCTACCGCTGTGATTAAGGGCGTGATGGGACTCATTGCCGGACGTTTTATCGAAAATAAGGTCATCTGTGTGCGCAATATTCTGATTTTTGTGATATGCGAATTGCTGATGGCGGCGGGATATTTTGCCTTTGAATGGGCGCTGTACGGCATCGCGGCGGCAATCGGTGCGGTTGTGCCCAATCTCATTCAGGGGGCGGCAGGCGTGGTTTTGGGATGCGTGTTTACGGGTGCGTGCAGCCGCCTGAACCGAAATTCCGCAGAACTGCGCAGCGTGCTGAAGAGCAATGACCGATAAAGTTTCATAAACATCAAAAATAAACCGTCTGATGCGGACGAAAAGTTCTGCATCAGACGGTTTGCTATTATTGATTTTGATTTGTGAGGGAGATTATGCGAACGGATTCTCGCTGGGATAGAGCATTCCCTTGGGCTGGTTGAAGGAGACCTTCTCTGCGCCAAGCATATTCATGACGGTGAACAGCGCCTTGCCTGCCTTGCCGAATGCAACTGCGCCGTGATGCGGATAGCCGCCCTCAATCAGCACATGGCGATAGAAGCGACCCATTTCCGGAATGGCGAATACGCCGATTCCGCCGAAGGAGCAGGTATCCACCGGCAGTACTTCGCCCTGAGCGATGTAGCTGACCAGACGGCTGTCCTTATTTGCCTGCAGGCGGTAGAAGGTGATATCGCCGGGGATGATGTCGCCCTCGAGGGTGCCGCGGGTGATGTCCGGCTCTCCGCAGTTTTCAAGACCGCGGTTCATGATGAGCTGATACTTCATTTCCCCTTTCTTCAGACGGCACATGGGCGTGTTGCCGCAGTGGAAGCCCATGAATACATCCTTGTGGGTATAGCTATACTTACCGGCGATGCTCTGGGCGTACATATCGGCAGGAACGGTGTTGTTTACGTCAAGCAGGGTGACGCATTCGCCGGTCACGCAGGTGCCGATAAACTCGCTCAGTGCACCATAGATATCCACTTCGCACGCTACCGGAATGCCGCGGGAGGTCAGACGGGAGTTTACATAGCAGGGTACGCAGCCGAACTGGGTCTGGAAGGCGGGCCAGCACTTGTTCGCCATGGCGACGTATTCGGCAGCGCCCTTGTTTTCTTCGATCCAGTCGAGCAGGGTCAGCTCATACTGAGCAAGGCGCGGCAGTATGCCGGGCATCTTGTTGCCTTCGCCCAGTTCCTTTTCCATATCGGCGATGACTTCGGGAATGCGCGGATCGTTTTCATGTGCTTTGAAGGCGACCAGCAGATCCAGCTCGGAATTTTCCTGAATGTTTACGCCCATGGTGAACAGCGGAGCGATGGGACCGTTGCAGGCGAGGAAATCGAACGGACGCGGACCGAAGGTGATGATCTTGAGCTTCGATACGCCGATCAGCGCACGGGCAATCGGAACGAATCCGACCATCATCTGAGCGACCTCGGCAGCGTTGCCGACCGGATATTCGGGGATGTAAGCCTTTACGCCGCGCAGCTTGAGGTTATAGCTGGCGTTGAGCATACCGCAATAGGCATCGCCGCGCTGATTGCTCAGAACGGGAATATCTTCCTCGGCAGCGGCAGCGAACATGACCGGACCGTCGAACTTCTCGGCAAGCAGAGTTTCGGGTCCCTCGGGTCCGAAATTACCCAGGAATACTACGAGCGCATTTGCACCGGATGCACGCAGCTCGGCGAGAGCCTGCACGGTGTGGTTTTCGTTTTCAATGGTGGTCATGATCTCGACGACGTCCAGACCGATCTTTTTGCACTCGGCAACTACCGCGCTGCGGCGGCGCTGGGACAGCTCGATCGGGAAACAGTCACGGCTGACGGCTACGATCGCCAGCTTGACCGAAGGGATATTGTTGAACATTAAAAAAGACCTCCTTGAATCGGATTGAATGATAAATTCAGTCTTTCGTCATTATATCATGTTTTTTGTATCAAGAAAAGTGGGCTGTGACTGAAAAAAATGTATCTCGAACAGATTATTGCTTTATGGTAATCTGCCTTTAACCCGATCCCTCAATTTAAGATGCTTAATTATTCTTCTTTCGCTATCTTGTCGGCAGTGCGCGGCGCATGGTATAATTTCTATATAGTATGCGCCTGTATGAGTGCACTGCTGACCTGATAAAAAAGGAGCTGTTTTTGATGAAATACGCCGTCGGCATTGATTTCGGCACCCTTTCCGTCCGTGCTCTGATTGCAGAGATCGGTACCGGACGCGAAAAAGCCTCCGTTGAGATGGATTATCCGCACGCCGTCATGGACACACAACTGCCTGAAGGCACGATGCTTGAGAACGACTGGGCGCTTCAGCATCCTCAGGATTATATCGACTGCCTTAAATACATCGTTCCTGAAGCGGTAAAGCGCGCCGGCATCGCCGCGCAGGATGTGGTCGGTATCGGCATTGATTTTACTGCCTGCACTATCCTGCCTACCAACAAGGAGTTTACTCCGCTGTGCATGATGCCGGAGTTTTCTTCCCGACCGCACGCCTATGTAAAGCTGTGGAAGCATCATGCTGCGCAGGAGGAGGCGAGCCGCATCACCGCCCTTGCCGAAGAACGCGGCGAGGCTTTCCTTGCGCGTTACGGCGGCAAGATTTCTTCCGAATGGATGCTGCCTAAGGTATGGCAGGTGCTCAATGAGGATGAAGAGATATATTATGCCGCAGATCGCTTCATTGAAGCCGGCGACTGGGTGCTCTATCAGTTGATCGGCAGGGAAATGCGCAGCTCCAGCCTTGCAGGTTACAAGGGATTGTGGCAGAAAGATCTGGGATATCCATCCGATGAATTCCTCGCCGCGCTTGATTTCCGCCTTGAGCATATGATCGATGAAAAGATTGGTCGCGAGCTGCATTCGGTCTGCTCGTGCGCCGGAGTTCTGACCGAGCAGGGCGCAGCGCTTATCGGTCTTGTGCCGGGTATTGCTGTGGGCGTGGTGCAGATCGACGCGCACGCCGCACTTCCTGCCTGTGGTATTGCCGATGCAGGCAAAATGATGATGATTATGGGCACGTCGGGCTGCCATATCACACTGGACAGCCAGACGCGCATCGTGCCGGGTATGTGCGGCGTGGTGGACGGCGGCGCAGTGCCCGATCTTATGTGCTATGAAGCCGGACAGTGCTGTCTGGGCGATCACTACAATTGGTTCGTGGAAAACTGCGTGCCCGAGGAATACGAAAGGGAAGCACGCTCTAAAAACATGGACGCGCATCAGCTGCTGACCGAAAAGGCAGCTGCCGCTGGAGCAGGGCGAAAGCGTTACTGCCATGGTGGTCACCCGCGAGTTC
>CAZYQB010000090.1:0-3816 GCA_964649595.1 uncultured Oscillospiraceae bacterium
CGATGAATATGTCTTTTATCAGACCGTCGTATTTTTCGTCGGCAGTCTGTTTGATCTGCTTGGCAAATTCGCGGTTGGCATCGGCATTGGGGTTGGAACGTCCGACCAGCAGGCGAATCTTTGAGGTCTCCTCGCCGTCCACCTCAGTCACATATTCGTTTTCATCGGGAATTCCGTCGCGGTGAATGTCCAACAGGGCATCGGGGCTGTTCTTCAGCAGCTCCTCGGCGGTGCGCCGCGAACGGCTGTATGCTTTGGCATCGTGGGGTAGGTGAGAGGTCTCGTCAAGAATGACCTCGATCCCCAGCTTTTCCAGCTCCTTTTTGAGAGCTTCGTTTACATCATAGATGCCTGCATCCTCCAGAAGGGATGCTTCGCCGTCAGAAGGAACATAGGATTCATCGCTGTGGGTGGAGTACATACAGATGAGTTTGCGGCGGTCGCTTTGCGCCTGATCGAGCGTGGGATCTGCACTGTCGGAGGATGATCCGGCAGGTGCGAACACCTCCTGCGCTTTGTTCAGATCGACCGGCGGCTCTGCGCCAATGTGCTGAGCAACGGCAATATGCTGCGTGTCATCCACCTGCATGACGCGATACAGCTCATTTTGAGAGGAGATGTATTCATCGTCTACATAAATTCGTGAAGCGTGGCTAGTAAGATAGTTTCCTTGCTCATCAACAAGGCGGTATATCTGTGATTCGTCTGCGTTGTCGGGCAGATCCTGCAGAAGCGATTCAGCCTGTGCCGAAAAGGGAAGGAGGATTGTTACTGCGGCGAGCAGCGTGCATACGAAAGGCTTAAAAACATGAGACTTCATCTTTTGCGGCTCCTTTCCACAAACGCGCTCTTTACAAATTCGCGGTCATGATCCGGCTCAGTGCCGCGGGAAATGCGCTCGAGCAGCTCGCCTACCAACTCTGCCAGCAGTACTGCTGCAAGACCTGAAATTACGATCACATCCATTGCGCCTGCACCGCCCAAATATAGCGGCTGCTGCACGCCCTGCATCCATATCTCAAGAGCAGACCATATATCTGCGATGACTGCGCCGAGGATGCCTGCAACGAATGCGCTGCGCCGTGAACGACCGAACAGATAGGCGATGACACCGGCGGCAAGACCGTAGAGATAGTTAAAATCCATGAATGCCGTTTCAGGCTCGTTGGGCAGCAGACGACCCAGAAAATAAATAGCAGCGGCAGTAAGTGCCGAGGCGATGAGACTGCGTACCACTTCATGTGTACTTCCGGCACGAACGAGCAGATAAATACTCAGTCCGATGGGGACCAGTGCGCCGCCGATATTGACGCTGAGCATAGGCGTGATCGGAATGTCGGGCAGCAAACCGCCGACAAGCAGCAAAAGAACAAAGAACAATGCCTGCCGATCGGTCAGGCGGAGCCGGTCGAGTACGCGCTGCGCTACGCCAAACGCGATCAGTATGCCTGTGATAATCAGCAGAATCAAACCTGTTGACATAAAACTACCTCCATCGATGGTGATGAAGGTAGTCTGTCCGAGTTGAGTCGATTTTATTTGCGACCGCATTTCAAGGGGAAAAACGATAAAAAGACCAGAGAAATACGCCTGAGTGCGCATCTTTGGTCTTTTTATTTGGTCTTTTTAAAGGTTGATTTGCAAATATTCGATCCGACTTATTTGATGGCGGTCAGAATGATTGCCAGAACAACAAAAGCAGCGACGGAGATCTTGGTAATCAGAGCCAGCTTGCCTTCATAGGTCTTGGACTTATTCTTGCCCAGAAAGGTTTCTGCGCCGCCGCCGATTGCGCCCAGACCGGCGCTATTGCCCTGCTGCATGAGAACCGCTGCTACGATGACCAGAGCGATGATAACCAGAAGAAACTGAATGATGTAAGCTACTACCTGCATGGATGATAACCTCCTCGAATTCAAAACACGCTATATTATATCATCTTTTAATTAGAAAGGCAATACCTGTTTTGTGAATGTTTGGAATAAGTGAAGTCGAAAAAATGTGTCGGTGATTGCGGAGATGGGTGTTCAGCCGAATATCTGCCGTTAAATTGACGGATTTCGAGAAAATAAGCAATTTACAGCAAGGGGGAAGATGTGTTAAAATGGGCATAGATTATTTTGACGCACGGAGGTATTTTAAGAATATGTCCATCTATAGAAAGGAGTATCCGCGTCCGCAGTTTGTGCGCGACGGTTGGATGAATCTCAACGGCAAATGGCAGTTTGAAATCGATCACGGCTGTTCTGGACGTGCAAGAGGACTGGTAGAAGCACCACTGAGCATGGAGATCAATGTTCCCTTCTGCCCGGAGAGCAAATTGTCCGGCGTTGGAAATGTGGATTTTATGGAATGTGTATGGTATCGCAGAACCTTCGCCCTGCCCAGATCGGCAAAGGGCAAGCGCGTTTTCATCCACTTCGGTGCAGTGGACTATAAGGCGGAGGTTTGGATCAATGGCAAATCTGCCGGTACTCACGAGGGCGGCTACGTTTCCTTTGAAATGGAAATCACCGACTTGCTGGTCGAGGGAGAAAATACTGTTACCGTATGCGCGGAGGATCATCTGCGCAGCGGAAAGCAGCCCTACGGCAAGCAGAGCATAAAGTATCATTCCTATGGCTGCAGCTATACGCGCACGACGGGCATCTGGCAGACCGTATGGCTTGAGTGGACGAATGAAAGCCGAATTGCCTATGTAAAGCTCACGCCCGATGCTGCCAACGGTGCAGTGCTGATCGAAGCGGAGCTCGACGGTGACGTGAAGGGTTTGACCCTTGCTGCAGAGGCATCTTTTAACGGCGAGATCGAAGGCGAAGTGGAAGTAGATGCCGACGGCAATGCTGCTCGTGCGCTGCTGCTGGTAGAGCATAGCTATCTGTGGAATGCAGGTGAGCCGAATCTCTATGACCTCAAGCTGACCCTCAAGAAGGATGGTAAGCGAATTGACCGCGTGGACAGCTATTTTGGTCTGAGAACCATTTCGTTTGACGGCATGAAGTGCTGCATCAACGGAAAGCCTGTATTCCAGCGCCTGATTCTCGATCAGGGCTTCTATCCCGACGGAATCTATACCGCGCCGAGCGATGACGAGCTCAAAGCAGATATCGAGCGCTCGATGGCGATGGGCTTTAACGGTGCACGCCTGCATCAGAAGGTATTCGAGCAGCGCTTCCTATACTGGGCGGACAAGCTTGGCTATATCTGCTGGGGCGAAATGCCCAGCTGGGGAATCGATCCCAAAGATCCGATGACGCTGCCGATCTTCCTGAGAGAATGGATGGAGGTCGTTAAACGCGATTACAGCGCTCCCTGTATCGTCGGCTGGTGCCCGTGGAATGAGACATGGCGCGAGGACAACAACGGTATGCGTCAGCATACACAGCGTACGACATATCTGGTAACAAAGGCGATGGATTCCACCCGTCCCTGCATCGATACCAGCGGCGGTCATCATGTTATTACCGATATCTATGACACTCATGACTATGAGCAGAATGTCGAGATCTATGCTGAGCGCTATGCACCGGATGCACCGGTCATCTATGATGCCCGCAAGAATCGCCAGAAGTATAATGGGGAGCCGGTGTTTGTGAGCGAATACGGCGGAATCCGATGGAGCAACAAGCCCGGTTGGGGATACGGCGAAGCGCCCAAGACCGAGGAAGAATTTATCGAGCGCTATCGCGGTTTGACCACTGTGCTTTTGAGCAATCCGCATCACATGGGCTTTTGCTATACTCAGCTCACAGACGTAGAGCAGGAGGTAAACGGTCTGTACACCTATGAGCGTGAAGCCAAATTTGATCCCGCGAT
>CAZYQB010000090.1:3826-7879 GCA_964649595.1 uncultured Oscillospiraceae bacterium
GCGATCATTTATGAGATCAATACCCAGAAAGCTGCAATAGAAGAAGCAATAGAAGAATAAGAAAAATTTTCTTCAGATGTAAATCATTCAATACAAACTCAAGAGCCGTTCTGTTTTATTAGATCGGCTCTTGAATTTATGAAAGCTTGACAGGTAAAAGGTGAATTTTTGTTTTTGAAAAAAGTGTCTTGTGATGAAAAATGTTGCAGGAATATATAGATTGGATGAAGAATAGTAAAAGCTGAATAAAACTGTTGAAGCCGTCCGGACGAATTCCCGCAGGAACATCCTCTGAGTGCCATCGGCGACTGACAGCAGATAATATTTGAGGAGGCTATTCCCGATGCTCAAAATAGCAATTTGTGTAGGCAGCTCCTGCCACCTTAAGGGTGCGCCAAAGGTCGTAAAGCTGTTTCAGGAAGCGATTGCACTCAATGATCTCAAAAACGAGGTTACGCTCAGTGCATCTTTCTGTCTGGGACGCTGCGCCGAGGGCGTATGTGTTCGGATCGGTGACAATGTAGTTGTCAATGTATCGCCCGAGAACTTCAATGATATTTTCCGCAAGCACGTTATGGAGGCGTTGTAAATGAGCGATATCATCTCGATCAAAAAAACAAACTGCCGTGACTGCAACAAGTGTATTCGAAACTGTCAGGTGAAGTCCATCAGCTTTGCGGATAATCAGGCGCAGATCATTAAGGCTGAGTGTATTATGTGTGGTCAGTGTTATGTGGTCTGTCCGCATAATGCCGTAGAGATCCGTTCGGATGTAAGCAGGGTTCGCGATGCCATTCGCAACGGCAGACGTGTTTACGCCAGCGTTGCCCCTTCCTTTATTACCGATTTTGAGGTGGGCGGCATTCAGGATATGGCGGACGGTCTGAAGCGTCTGGGCTTTAGTGTAGTTGAGGAGACTGCAATAGGTGCTGAAGCGGTCTCTAAAGAATATGACCGCATGATGGAAAAGGGCGAGCAGTCGGTCATCATTTCGAGCTGCTGTCCCAGCCTGAATCTGCTGATTCAGAAGCATCATCCGTTGGTCATGCCTCACTTGGCAAAGGTTCTTTCGCCCATGCAGGCACACTGCAAGTTGATCCGTGAAAAGGATCCGGGTGCATATACTGTGTTTCTGGGTCCGTGCGTTGCAAAGAAGGCAGAAGCAGAGGAATCTCCGTATGTGGATGTGGCTCTGACCTTCGATGAGCTCAGAGAGTGGATGACAAGTGAAAAGGTTACACTTGTTCGCAGACACATCGAGGAAAACGGCAAGCAGGCTCGTCTGTATCCGACCATCGGTGGTCTGGCGCGTACGATCAAGCCCACCAACGGCTATCGCGTGATGTCTATTGACGGCATTGATGATTGCCGCGGCGTATTTCGTGAGTTAGAAAACAACGACGGCAGACTTCAGAAGGTGTTTGTAGAAGTATCCGCTTGCGAAGGCAGCTGCATCAATGGACCTTCCATTCGCGATCACGTTCAGGTTCGTCTGGGTGGACATCTGGCAGTGGAAAGCTTCGCCGGCGAAGAGGAATTCGGCGTGGATATGGAAGGCAGAATCAGTACTGTGTTTAGAACCAAGGGCATCCGCCGGTTCATGCCGGGCAATGAAGCCATTCAGAAAGTCCTCAACATGATGGGTAAGGATACTCCCGACAAGGAGCTCAACTGCGGCTGCTGCGGATATCCCACCTGCCGCGAAAAGGCGATCGCCGTATGTCAGGGCAAGACCGAATACAGCGACTGCGTATCCTTCCTCAAGGAAAAGGCGGAATCTTTCTCTGATAAGATCATTTCTTCTACGCCCAATGCCATCATGGTCCTTAATGAGGATCTGATCGTGCAGCAGGTCAATCAGGCAGCAATGAAGCTGTTCAAGTTGACCAGTCCGGATGATATCGTTCAGGCTCCGGTCGTGCGCCTGCTTGAGCCGAGCAACTATCTCAACGTGGTGCTCAGCGGCAGAAACAGCATCAACAAGCGCCGTTATATTGCCGAATACAAACTCTTTGTGGAGGAGACCATCATTTACGATAAGCAGTACAAGATCCTCATCAGCATCATGCGCGACATCACCGCGCAGGAGCGTGCAAACGCACAGGATCAGGAACTGCGCAAGAAGACTGTAGAGATCACCGACAACGTCATCAACAAGCACATGAGAGTCGTTCAGGAAATCGCTTCGCTGCTGGGCGAGACGACGGCTGAAACCAAAATTGCTCTGACCAAGCTGAAGGATGCGATCGAACATGAATAATCTGTGTACAGATATTGGATTTGTCAGCATCAACAAACACAGGGAACAACTGTGCGGCGACCGGGTAGAGTTTGCCCAATGCGACGACAGCACCACCATCTGCGTGCTTGCAGACGGCTTGGGAAGCGGCGTAAAGGCAAATATTCTTTCCACATTGACCTCTAAGATCATTTCCACCATGATTGCAGGCGGTATGCCCATTGAGGATTGTGTGGATACTATTGCCGCTACGCTGCCCATCTGTCAGGTGCGGCAGATCGCCTATTCTACTTTCTCAATCATCAAAGTGACCGACAACCGTCAGGTACAGCTCATTCAGTTTGATAATCCGATGATTATCGTGCTGCGCAACGGCGAAAACTATGACTATCCCTATACCACGCGCACCGTATCTGGCAAGACCATTCACGAAAGTCAGTTTGACGTTCAGGAGGATGATGTATTCATCGCTATGAGCGACGGCGTTATCTATGCGGGTGTGGGCAGAGAGCTGAACTATGGATGGCAGAGAGAAAATGTGCTTGCGTTTGCGGAGGCAAATTATCTGCCCAGCAATACCGCTAAAAATATTGCAGGTCTGATCGTGGATGAGTGCAATTCGCTCTATGGGGGCGAACCGGGCGACGATACTACCGTTGCCGTAGTCAAGGTGCGCCGCCGTCATCCGGTCAATCTGGTCATCGGTCCGCCTTCCAATAAATCTCAGGACATTAAGATGATGAACCTGTTCTTTGCAAAGGAAGGCGAAAAGATCGTCTGCGGCGGCACTACTTCTACCATCGTTGCGCGCTATTTGGGCAGAGAGCTGATCCCTACCCTCGATTATCCCGATCCGGAGGTTCCGCCCATTAGTGAGATCGAAGGCGTTGATCTGGTCACGGAAGGAGTCGTCACTATTTCCAAGGTTCTGACCTATGCGCAGAACTATCTCGACGGCACCGATCTGACTGCCGCATGGTCGGGCAAGACGGATGGTGCATCGCTTATTGCGCAGGAGTTGTTTGAAAAGGCAACCGATATCAATTTTTTCGTCGGCAAGGCAATCAATCCCGCGCATCAGAATCCTGATCTGCCGATCACTTTCGGTATTAAGATTCAGTTGATCGAAAACCTGGCAAAGGCACTCGAAAAGATGGGCAAGCAGATCAAGGTAAGCTATTTCTAAAATGCTGCTGAAAATAGGCTTCGGTAAAGCACCATCATAAATGCAGTGCAGGATGTGATAAAATGTCGTATCCTGCACTGTTGTAATCTATTTTTGTTATTTTTGGCAATATGTGTCAAAAACCGTTAAAACTTGACAAGCATAATATAACATGGTAAAATACCTCTGCAACAAACAAAACGAGGTGATTTACTGTGAAACGAATGATGAGCTTGATGCTGATGCTCTTGTTGTTGTGCACCAGCTGCGCGATGGCAGAGGGCACCACGCAAAACGATCAGGCGGTGCCTGCAAATCCTGCAGATATTGAGCAGACTGAAGAAATTCAGCTCTCTTTGACCACTGGTCTTCCTACCGACAAACCCTACAAAGCGATCGCGGTGCAGTTTGACAACACCGCAGATGCCCGTCCGCAGATGAACATGAGCAAGGCGGATGTCATCTACGAGATCGAAATTGCTCGCGGCGGCTATACCCGCTACACTGCTATCTTCAACGACGAAATCCCCGAACTGGTGGAAGCAGTTCGCTCTGCGCGCATCATGCATTTGGATGTGGCTCTGGACTGGAATGCTGCCTTTGTACACTTTGGTGGTCAGCAGATGCAGGGAAGCAGCATATATGACTA
>CAZYQB010000091.1:0-7861 GCA_964649595.1 uncultured Oscillospiraceae bacterium
CATCAACGCGGTCAATAGTGCACACAGGCGCTTGGCAAGAGTGCTTGAAGTATACTTCATGAAACAGTCACCTCCTGAATGAATCGGTGCATCTGCACTGAGTTAGAAAATTGCATCAATAAATTCCTTGGCATCGAAAGGCTGCATATCGTCGAGTTGCTCGCCTACGCCGATGTAGCGCACCGGCAGCCCCAGCTCCTGCCGGATGGCGATGGCAATGCCGCCCTTAGCGGTGCCGTCCAGCTTGGTCAGAATGATGCCTTCAAGGTCGGCAACATCCTTGAATACCTTCGCCTGTGCCAGACCGTTCTGTCCGGTCGTGGCGTCGATGACCAGCAAGGAACGAGCTTTGGCTTCGGGGAATTCGCGGGAGATGACGCGTGCCATCTTGCGCAGTTCCTCCATCAGATGAGCCTTGTTGTGCAGGCGACCGGCGGTATCCACAATCAGAATATCCGCACCGCGTGCCTTTGCGGTCTGAATGCCGTCAAATACGACGGATGCCGGATCGGCACCCTCATGACGCTTGATGATCGGCACACCGGCGCGCTCTGCCCATACGGTCAGCTGATCGGCGGCGGCGGCGCGGAAGGTGTCGCCTGCGCAGATAATGACGCGGCGACCCATGACCTTCAGGCGCGATGCCAGCTTGCCGATGGAGGTGGTCTTGCCTACACCGTTGACACCGATAACAAACAGCACCATCGGAGAGGCGAGGATCATCGGCTCGTTGCCCATGATGCCCACAAGGATTTCCTTGAGTGCTTCGCGTGCCTTGGCAGGGTTTCCGATTTTCTCTGCCTTGCACTTGTCGCGCAGCTTGGTTACGGCAAGCTCGGCAGTTTTCATGCCTACATCTGCCATGATAAGTATGTCGGTCAGTTCCTCATAAAAATCGTCGTCCAGTTCCACATACGCTTCTACCAGATCATCCATCTTGCCGGAGATATTTTCGCGTGTGCGGGTCAGGCGGCTTTTCAGCTTGTCAAAAAAACCCATTTCAAGTCAGCTCCTTTCAAATGTGAATGCAAAAAGTTATGGATTAAGGGCTTCTCCCAGTTTTACCGATACCATCTTGGAAACTCCTTTTTCCTCCATTGCCACGCCGTAGAGGGCATCGCAGCGCTCCATCGTACCCTTTCGGTGAGTCACGATAACAAACTGCGTGTCCTTTGAAAAGCCGCGCAGATAATCGGCGAAGCTGTCGATGTTGGCATCGTCGAGCGCTGCTTCGATCTCATCAAGAAAACAGAAGGGCGTGGGTTTAAGCTTGAGCATTGCAAAGAGTATGGCGATGGCGGTAAGTGCTCTCTCTCCGCCGGAAAGCAGCGAAAGCATCTGCAGCTTTTTTCCGGGCGGCTGGGCGATTATATCGATAGCGCAGTTGAGCACGTCCTTGGGATCGGAGAGGGTCAGTTCAGCGTGACCGCCGCCAAACAGAGAAACAAAGGTTTGCTGAAAGTTCTGATTCATTGCGGCAAAACGGCTGCGGAATTGATCTTCCATCTTTTGGGTGAGATCTTGAATAATTTCTGACAGATCGAGTCGTGCCCGGGTCAGGTCGTCGCGTTGGGCAGACAGCGTTTCAAATCGCTCCAGAGTCTGACGGTATTCGTCTACCGCGCCTACGTTGACCGAACCCATTAAGCGGATCTGCTGCCGTATGGATGAGATGCGCTTTTGGGCATCGCTCAGGCAGAAATCGGACAGAAGGTAATTTCTTGCGCCGGCATATGTCAGCTCATAATCCTGCCAGATGCGGTCGGTGAGCTGTTTGACTTCAAACTCTATCCGGGAAAGTTGAAGCTGCGTGCGATGCTGCTGCTCCACATGATGGCTTAGCATACTGCGCATTTCATCCAGCCGCAGAGAGATGTCTGAAAGCCGCTGCTGCGCTGCGGTGCGGGTGCGCTCCAACTTGTCAAATTGCTCGCGCGCAGCCGACAGTTGATTTTTGCGGCTGCAAAGCAGATCGCTTTGCTCGGCAAGGGCGGCTTGATCGTGTGAGGCGGTCTGCTGCACATCGGCAATAGAGCGCTGCGCTTCTTCGCGCTGACGGTTATTTTCAGTCTGTTCTTCGTGCAGTCGGCGCTGCTCCGCTTGAAGGACGGCAAGTTCTTTTTCGTGCGATGCCTGACGAATACGCTCGTCGGTGATGCTGTGCTGCTGCTTAGACAGCTCGATGCGCAGAGCTGCGATCTCTCCATTGAGCAGCACGATTTGCGCCTGATGATCCGCTTCGTTTTTTTCTTCGCCTTGCTGATGCTCTTGTATTTGCGAGAGCGCAGTGCGAACATCCTCAAGCTGCGCCTGCATCCGTTTGCGTTCCGAATGAGTGCGGCTGATGCGGTCGCGCTGAGTTTTGAGTGCTTCGCGTGCGGAGATAAGATGGGCTTCTTCGCGGGCACAGGCGATCTCCTGCTGATGTACTGCGTCAAACAAAGCGGTTCTGCGCTGCTTGAGCTCAGCACGCTCTTCCTCTTCAGTGCGCAGCGTGCTGTTGAGGTCGGAAAGTTCGGCGTTGAGCGTGTGTATGCGTTCTTTGTGTTCGCTGATCTCGCGCTCTCTGGAAAGCAGGCTGGTCATACGAGACTGTACGCTGCCGCCGGTCATCGAACCGCCGGAGTGCATGACATCGCCCTCTAAGGTAACGATTCGGAAGGCGTGATGTGCGGCGCGCTGAATGCGGATGCCGCAGGAGAGATCGTTGACGATCACCGTGCGTCCGAGCAGACTTTCCGCGATGTCTCTGTATTTTTCGTCAAAGGAGATCAGATCACAGGCAAGACCTGCACAGCCTTCTGTCTGCAAAAGCTGACGCTCCTGCTGGGTAAGCGTGCGTCCGCGCACCGATGTCAGCGGCAGGAAGGTGGCGCGTCCCAAACGGTTTGTGCGCAGGTAGTCGATCATCCGCTGAGCATCCTCTTCGCACTCTACCACGATGTTCTGAAGCGTGCTGCCCAGCACCATGTCAACGGCGCGCTCAAATTCGCGCGGAACGTGTATAAGGGATGCAACGACACCGTGTATACCGGCATCCTTCTGTTTTTTGGCGTGCTGCAGCACTTTTTTGACCGAATGCTGATAGCCTTCATAGTCGCGGCGCATTTCCTCGAGCACATTGAGCCGGGAAGAGGATTCCTGAAGCTGCGAAAGGAGTGTGTGCTGTCGATTGGTTAATGTATCGATCTGCTGCGAGGTCTGCGCAAGGATGGACTGTGTTTCGATCAGCTCTGCATCCAGCCGTGTTTTTTCGACCTGCGCGGTATTCAGATCGATTTCAGCACGCTGCATTTGATCCTGCAGGCGCTCAAGCAGCTCGCCGCTGCTTGAATCCTCGCTGCCCAGTGCGCTCATCCGGGCAGTCAGCGCATCTTCCATTGCCAGCAGCCTTGATTGTTCGCTCTTTACGTCCGAAAGGCGGTTGATCGCGCGGATCATCTCGCCCTTGAGTGCTTCTGCAGCCTGCTCCCGTTCGGAAAGTTGTGTATTCAGCGACACAAACGTATTTTCCATCGTACGCAGGCGAAGCTGTGCGGCTTTGCCTGCGATGAGTTCTTTTGTTAAGCGGCGTTCGGTGTCGTTTATGCGCAGGGTGATGGATTCAGAGTTTTCATCTGCCTGATCGAGCAGCGCGCGCAGCCTCGATTGCTCACGCTGTGCGGTGCACAGGCGTTCATTGAGCAGCTTAACGATGCCTTCGCTTTCCTCGACCTCACGGATAAGCGTCTGCAAGGCGTCGCGGGCTTGGATATTTTGCACTTCCAGCGCAGTCAGGCTTTGCTGAGTTCTTTCGCGCTCGGCAGTTTGCGAAAGCTGTTCCTGCTCACATTGAGCGATTGCTGCATCGATCGCCGAAAGGGAATCTTTCAGCGCCGCAATGCGCTGCTCATATTCATCGAGGCGATGTATAAACGCGTTCAGCTCCAGCGCTTTCAACTCGTCCTGAAGATGGATATATTCCCGGGCAACAGCGCTCTGAGCACGAAGCGGCTCCAGACGGCATTGTATCTCGCCGATCAGGTCTTCCACGCGCTGTAAATTGGCGGCGGTGTTTTCAAGGCGGCGTTCGGCATCGCTTTTGCGTGCCTTGTATTTGACGATTCCGGCGGCTTCTTCAAATACCTGTCGGCGTTCCTCGGACCGGACCGAGAGGATCTCATCGATACGTCCCTGACCGATCAGAGAATAGCCTTCCTTGCCGATGCCGGTATCGCGGAACATATCCACGATGTCGCGCAGGCGGCAGGGGGAGGCGTTTATCATATATTCACTTTCGCCGTTTCGATAGATGCGCCGCATGACGGCGACCTCGCTGTAGTCGATTGGCAGGGTGTGATCGGCATTATCAAAGGTCAGTATAACCTCTGCCCATGCAAGTCGTCTGCGCGTTTCGGTGCCGCCGAATATGACATCCTCCATTTTGCCGCCGCGAAGTGTCTTGGCACTCTGTTCCCCCAAAACCCAGCGCAGTGCATCGGATATATTGGATTTTCCGCTGCCGTTCGGTCCGACGATGCCGGTAATGCCTTGCGGAAAGGACATCTCTACGCGCTGTGCAAAGGATTTGAAACCGTAGATTTCAAGCTTTTTCAGTCGCAACTGTTTGTACTGCCTTTCAATTTATTATAGGCAGTCTGCGCTGCCTGCTGTGCCGCCGCCTGCTTACTGCGTCCGCTGCCTTCGGCAAGTGTTTTACCCTGCAGCGTTACGCGCATGGTAAAGGTAGGGCAGTGTGCCTCGCCGGTGGTGCAGATCAACTCGTAAACGGGCGTTGCACCGCCTTTTTTCTGCGTCAACTCCTGCAGACGCGATTTATAGTCGGCGGCATCGGCAAAGGGATTGCCGCTGAGCGCGTCGTGCAGCGCGCGCAGTATGAGCTTTTCGGCATCTTCATAACCGCTGTCCAGATATACTGCAGCGAATACCGCTTCCATAACATCCGATACGATGGACGGTTTGCTGCGTCCTCCGGTGTTTTCCTCGCCTACCGACAGGCGAATGAATTCGCTCAGACCGAACTGCTTTGAAGCGGCATACAGCGTTTCTTCGCGCACCAGACGGGCGCGGGCGAGCGTCAGCTTGCCCTCCTGAACGGCGGGATAGTGGGTAAAGAGATAGCGGCTGACTGCCAGCTCAAGCACGGCATCGCCCAGAAATTCCAGCCGCTGATAATGAGGGATGTGCTTGTCGCCGCCCAGAGAGGGATGCGTGAGCGCGGTTTCAAGCAGCGCGGGGTTCTTGAACTGATAGCCCAAGCGATCCATCAGCTTTTTCATGGGAATATTCCTCGCTTTGGATGAAATACTAAAAATACTTTTACAGCAAAAGTAACTACACAACACGAAAAGAGCGTGCGATCTGCCCGCTCTTTTCGATACATTCATTGGTTTTGCTCAGATTAGACGATCTTCTCCAGATAGTCAACGATGTCGCCTACGGTGCGGATGCCGGTGAGCATCTCATCTTCAACGGTGATGTTGAATTCGGCTTCCAGATCCATAATCAACATCATGACGTTGGCGGAATCGGCACCCAGATCTTCGAACAGACGGGATTCCTTCTTGACATCTTCGCTCTTGACGGGCAGCTGACTGACGATCAGCTCAACAACCTTTTCAAATACCATGGGGAACAGCCTCCTTAAAATAGGTTTATTTGATCGGGAAAGCACTCCCGAGGATCAAATACGATGTTTAATGCTGCGGATGATTATTCTGCCTTGGCGGTAAGCTGTTCAACGCCTTCACGGATCAGCTCGACCACATTGCCCTCGACCATCGTGCACGCCTGACGGATGGCATTCTTGAACGCATAGGCATTGGAACTGCCGTGCGCCTTGACGATGGGGCAGTTGACGCCCAGCAGCGGTGCGCCGCCGTGCTCGTCGGCATCCATGCGCTTCTTGAAGCGCTTGAGCGCAGGCTTGAGCAGCACGCCGCCGATCTTCTCAAGAACGGAGCCTGCCATGATCTCTTCCTTGAGCATACCGGTCAGCACTTTCGCGATGCCCTCGGTATACTTGAGGATCAGATTGCCGTCGAAGCCGTCGCAGGCGATGACATCCACATCGCCGGAGGGAATTTCGCGGGCTTCCACATTGCCCACAAAGTTGTAGACATTCTGCGCCTTCATCAGCTGATGAGCCTTTTTGCTCATCTGGTTGCCCTTTTCTTCCTCGGCGCCGTTGTTGGCAAGACCTACGGTGGGGTTCTTTACACCCATGACCTTTTCCATATAGACTGCGCCCATCAGACCGAACTGCACAACATATTCCGCCTGGCAGTCTACGTTTGCGCCGCAGTCGATCAGCAGGAAGGGCTTGTTCTTTCCGGGCAGGATGGGCGAGAGAGCCGGGCGATCGATGCCGCGGATGCGTCCGATGCGGATCATGCCGCCGGCAAGCACTGCGCCGGTGGAGCCGGCGGAAACAAATGCCTGAGCATTGCCGTTCTTGACCTCCAGCAAGGCGCGAACCATCGAGGAATCGACCTTCTTGCGCACTGCCATCATGGGCGCTTCGTGCATAGAGATGACATCGGGTGCATGAACGATATTGATGCGATCCATCACATCCTCTGCGCCGGTCAGCAGGGAACGAATGGTGTCCTCCGGACCACAGAGCGTGACGGCGATATCGGGCATTTCTCTCAGAGCCTGAATGCTGCCTTCAACAATGGCGTTGGGCGCATTGTCGCCGCCCATAACGTCTACGGCGATGGTGATTTTCTGCATAAGTTGACGCTCCTTAGACATACAAAGTATTCACTGATAAGTATACCGCCAATTGAAAAAAAAGTCAATCATAATGAGATGCATCCGAATCAATACGGGTTGAATTTCACATATCCTTTTCGGGAAACGATTCCTTTCGTCACAAAGTTCGGTATGATATAATACGGAAGTAAGAAAAAATATAAAAATGGTTGTTAAGTTCAAAACCCAATAGCGTTTGAATGCATCTAAAGAATGAGGCAGATAAGCGACACGCCTTGGCGGAGAGAGGAACGTATATGATAAAAAATAACCGAAACGCTCATATGGAGCTGCTGCGTATCATTGCCATGCTGATGATTGTTGCGCACCATATGGTATATTACAGCGGACTTTTGAACATTGAGGCAGGGATCAACCGGTATGCGGCGCAGCTGCTCAATATGGGCGGCAAGATGGGCGTAAACCTGTTTGTGATGATCGGTGCATGGCATATGTGCATCAAGGAATACAGCCTCATGCGTACGGCGCGCATTTATCTGCAGACGTTGACCACAGGTCTTATATTATTGCTGCTCTGCGCGCTGATATGGGGCCGGACTGGGATCGGCGATGTGAAGAGTGCAGTTTTGCAGATGCTGCTTCCGGTCAGCCAGACCGGATACTGGTTTGCAGGAACCTATATCATACTGACGTTGCTTATGCCCTTTTTGAATATACTGCTGTGTTCGGTGGGCAGACGGGGAATGGATGCGCTGCTGGGCGTGCTGACGTTTTCGATGTCGGTGATTCCTACCGTGTTTATAGGCAAGAGCACCTATTTCTCGCCGATTTTCTGGTTTGTATATCTGTATCTGCTCATCGGGCGGCTGAGGCGTTGGGCAGTTCCGCGGCTGGCAAAGCACGGCATGAAGCTGTTTTACATCGGAACAGGGCTGACCTTTGCAAGTACGCTGATCTTTGGGCATCTGAAAGAAAATGCCGCATTGCAGATATATGATGTCAATTATTACGCCAACCGCATGGAAGTGCTGCCGATGCTGCTCGCGTCGCTGGGATTGTTTATGAACTTTGTGCGCAAAAGACCGTACACCAACCGATTGATCGAATGGGTCGGGCAATGCTGCTTCGGCGTGTATCTGATTCA
>CAZYQB010000092.1:0-7798 GCA_964649595.1 uncultured Oscillospiraceae bacterium
CGGCAGGAATTTGCCTTTGTGGAACAGCTTTCTGCGCTGAACATCGCTGCCTCCCGTCCGGTAGCCTTCGGGCGCTTTGACGGTGGCGTGTACACGCTCTACACCTATGTGGAGGGTGTAAGTCTGGAAACGGTCCTTCCTTCTTTGACCAAGCGGCAGCAATATGCGCTGGGTGTGGAAGCCGGAGAGCTTCTCGCCCGCATCCACACGCTCCCTGCGCCCGAAAATGCGCCCGACTGGGCAGAATACATGAACCGCAAGTTTGACCGCAAGATCGCATCGGCGCATGAATGCCCCATACCGGTCCCCGGTGCGGACAGAATGATCGATTTTATCAATTCACATCGTCATCTGCTGAACGGTCGTCCTAAATCCATGCACCACGGCGATTATCACTGCGGCAATCTGCTGCTGATGCCCGATGACCATGTCGGCGTGATCGACTTCAACCGTCTCGCCTGCGGCGATCCGTGGGAGGAATTCAACCGCATCGTGTGGTGTGCGCAGACCGCGCCTGCCTTTGCCGCCGGACGGATCAACGGCTATTTCGGTGCAGCAAACTCTTCCGATATCCCTGCTCAATTCTTCGAACTGCTCACCGCCTACATCTTCTCCAACCAGCTCTCTTCCCTGCCGTGGGCGATCCCCTTCGGCAAGGAGCAGATTTCCGTCATGCTGCGACAAGCGAACATGGTTCTTGAGTGGTACGAAAACTGCACGCGCACCATTCCCTCATGGTATATCTCCCCAGAAAGCGCAGAAACGCTGTAGTTCTTTTCCCAAGCAAATAATCATCCACCGGCGTAGCCGGTGGTTCAGATCAATGACAAAGCCCGTGTCTCTCGCAAAACACGGGCTTTGTCATTGATCTGAAGGGGCTGTTGCACAACAGCCCCTTGATTTTTATCCGGATTTGTTCTTTATTCGTCGTCATCCTCAAACAGGTCGTCATGCATCATCCACGCACCATAGCCGCACACGCCGCATCGGGGCGAATTGACGATGGGCAGCAGACTTTCCCGCACCTCTTCATTCGTCAGACCACATTGGGCGCAGTAGGCACTTTCCGCAATGCTCTCTCCCATTCGGCTTGCCACATACTCCGCTCGCCTTCCGCAGCAGATGCAGGCATACTTCGGCTGTATGTTGCGCGCCAGCTGAACTGCCTTTTTCTGACGCTTAGGCATCTTGCATTCGGCAATGACCTCGATCTTCAGCCGAGTGGGCGTTCCGAAATCATACTCATACAGTATTTCGGCGCCGCACGAAATGTCTTTGAAAATGCGGGCTTTCATGCTGTGTCCGCCCATTTCGCGCGCATTGCTTGAATAATACTCCTCACCGCCTGCGGTAAAAACGCTCATGTGACCGCAGCAGTCCACCCATACATCGCGCAGAAAGTTATCCAACTGCGCAAGCGCCGCATCTCTCTTGAGTGCCGCATACATCCAATAATCTGCATCATCCACATCACTGATGCGCAGCAGCAGATTATCCTCCTCGCTCTCCGGCACCTCCTCCTGCAGGCAGGCGGCTATATGCTCCTTCGCATTCTGCGCATCAACCACCTTGCCACAGATCATACACACGCCTTGACCGTTGGAAGTCTCCATCTCAAGCAGAGCATCCTTATTTTCTTCCTCCATCTGCTGGAGCATACCGCTACACACCATCTCCAGATAAGCGTGAAACAGCTCATCCATCTGCGGCAGGCTCTCCGCCTGTGCAATCGGCACACGGATCTGTTCACACAGCGCACGCAATAAGCTGTATGTTCGCAAATCATCCACGGTCACGCATACCGGACGACCGCAGTCCTCCACATAGCTTACAAACGCCGTTGCGAATGTCGAATATTCTTCTTCATAGTCCTGTATGATCTCGGTTGCGACTACGCCGCGCTGTTCATCGATCATGCCCATCATGACCGGTGTGCGCACCGGTTCTTCGCTCAGCGGAATGGGCAGACTACGCACCGAGCAATAAAGTCGTGCATCGGAAACCGGCTTTTTGATGAGCCGACGAGTCAGCAGTTCATCCTCCAGACGCGGCGAAATAAATTCCACCTGCGTATGCTCATTCAGATCGATATTTCTCCACTCAAGCGGCTCATCGTCGGATCCGTCTGCATCCTCTCCGCTTTTCCAGTTCAGGCAGCGGATCTTTCCACTCTGTTTAAGCAGTTCCGCTGCCGTCTGCACCGTGCCGCCCTGCTCAAAATGCTCAAACACCGTTTTCAGCGCCGCCATCATCAGGCGCACTTCCTGCCCGGAAAGCTCGCTGTCGGGCAGATACCCCGCACGCCATCGGCGCAGCAGTACATTTCCACCGGGAATATCTTTCATATGGTCAAACTGCATCATATACTCGCGCAGCGGCTCTTCGTCTATACTGCCCGCATGACACCGCAAAAAACTCTGCTCCAGCATTTGACCGGCAATTTTCAATTTATCGACACGCTTCTGCTGACTGACAATCAATGCTGCATAGTCCGCCAGACTGCGGCGATCCATGCACAGCGTCAACGTCTGCGCATACTTCCCGGCACGCAGCACGATATAGGCTGTATCATCCGTCAGCCCATCCATGGCAAATATAATCTGCTCGCCTTCGTTTAACGTCTTTGCCGAGTACATACCGGCAAAAATATCAAGAATTTGCTGCTGCCAATCCCAAATCACCATTTCACTTCCCTAAACAGATTTTTTACTATTATACAACACAGCATACCATCCGTCAACAATCGTTTGTATCTGCAAAAAAATATTCATCCTCTGCATAACGGTAAGTATTCCCATCGACGTGCATTTATTCCACATTTCGGAAACTTATTTCCACATCGATTCCATATTCCACTCATTTTTGTACTTAATTTACATTTTTAATAAACAGAATATGTGCACAGTTCATATTTTTGCATCTTTTACCCTTGCGGAACTACCGGGAGCTTCCTTCGGTCTTATCATGCGAACGCGTTCAACACCTTATATTTTACCGATACACCAAGGAGGCACCCATTTATGAACCTGAAGAAAACCGGCATCCTTTTCTCCGCACTGGCACTTACCGCATCCCTCTCCTGTGCCGCGCTAGCAGACAGTGCCACCGTCACCGCCGAGGTATCCGCCAACATCCGCGAAGGCGCAGGCATGAAACACAAGATCATCGGCTGGGCAATGAAGGGCGATACCTTTGAAGTGCTGGGCGAAAACGGCAATTGGACCCGAGTGCAGCTCGAAAACGGCAAGGAAGGCTACATCTACACCAAGCTGCTCGACAGCGACACCGCTTCCACCACGAAAACCGCATTCATCATCGCCGAAACCTCCGCCAATGTCCGCGATCAGGCGAGCATGAATGGCAGCATCATTGGCTGGGCAATGAACGGCGACAGCGTATCAGTGCTTGAAGCAGGCAGCAAATGGAGCAAGGTCGAGCTAAGCAACGGCATCACAGGCTACATCCACAATTCTCTGTTAGGTGACAAGGCACCCTCTGCGCCCTCTACTCCCTCCGGGAAGGATTCCGCCGCAATCATCGCCGAGGTATCTGCCAATATCCGTGCCGAGGCAAGCATGAACGGCGAGGTCATCGGCTGGGCGATGAAGAATGACACCGCGACCGTACTCGAAAAAGGCAGCAAGTGGACAAAGGTTGAACTGGCAGATGGCACCATCGGCTATATCCACAATTCCATGCTGTCCTTTAACTGATCTACATTCCGGCAGCCCGCCTAAACAGGGGGTGATATGATCTCCATACTCTTTCCTGACACCTCATCCCCTGTTTGACGGATCGAAGTGGACTGCTGCACGCTGCGGCAGTCCACTTCGAATATTCATCGGCAATGGTATTGCATTTGACTTTCCCCTACATTCCTCTTATAATATAGATAACTTCTAATAAGCAGGGAGGAAGTCTTATGCCTTCAATTTCCATATTCAACGCACAGGGAGAATGCATCAAAGAGATCACCGCAGCCGAGCAGGCGATCATGGTCTATCGTCGCCCCTATCAGGAGGGTGATTATCTGAAAATCTCCGGCGGCACAGACGGCGCGTGCCATATGCGCATCCGCGTAGATCAGACGGTCGCTGAGGGCTGCGTATATCTGCCCGAGGGAGAAATGATCTACCGTATTCCATTCGGCGAATCGATGCGCGCCTATCCGCCGAATGCATTTCAGGGAAACAAGCATCTCATTACCGCCGAGATCATGAGCGCGGGCGAGGTCAGCGCATATCGCAACATCGCCGAAAATCCCATCGATCAGCGCGGCGACGTAAATGCCTATCCGCACGCTACCGCCAATGTAGAGACCCGCGGAGAATCGGTATTTGCCGCGCGAAACGTGATCGACGGCTGGATCCTCAACAATAACCACGGCGACTGGCCCTATCAGTCGTGGGGCATCGGTATTCGTGAGGATGCATGGCTCAACATCGATTTCGGGCGCGAAGTTATCGTAAATGAGATCGAGATATTCCTGCGCGCCGACTTCCCGCACGACGCCTACTGGACACAGACCGTCATTTCCCTTTCCGACGGCACCGAGTATGTGCTGCCGCTTAAAAAGACCGGCAAGGGGCAGCGCTTCTCCATCGGCGAGCACACCATCACCTCACTCAAGTTTGACCGCATGGTAAAGTGCACCGATTCTGAATCCCCCTTCCCGGCGCTGACCGAGCTGAGAGTGTACGGCAGAGGATAAATGCCCCGGCATCCGAGGTAATAAAATGAAACACTTAGCAGATGAATTCGTGCCCATGGTTACTTCCCCTTCTCCTCAGGACGTATTCTGCTACAGTCCGGGCATTGCACGTCTTAAAAGCGGTCGTTTGATCGGTACAATGGATTTCGGAGGTCCTGGCGTTTCAAGAATGACCGGTTCTGTCGGTCATTCTGCAGAAGGAAATTTTCAATTCCTGGGCAAAGTATTTCTGTCCGACGATGGCGGTAAAACATGGACTCAAACAGCCACTTTCTCCATGTTTCATATGCGTCCGTATACCGCCGGAAATTCAGTTTATGTAATAGGACATCATTCTGATTTGAGTATTGCCCGTTCTGATGACGACGGCGAAACATGGACTGAGCCCGTCGCTCTGACTTATGGCGAATACTGGCATCAGGCACCATGCAATGTATGGTACAAGGAAAATTTTGTTTATCTAGTTATGGAACGAATGACCCATCAACGCGTCGGCTGACCGGTATGCGGCATTGCACCGGTGCTGATGCGCGGGAACATCCACACCGATTTAACCCGGCGTGAAAACTGGACATTCGCCAGCGAATTGATTTTTGATGAAAACATTAATGAGAACAACATCCCCGAATGGGGTATTCCATTTTATCCGCAGACCGGCAGAGGATATGGTTCCAATACTCCTTTGGGCTGGCTTGAAACCAACGTGGTGCAGCTTTTGAAACCAAATGACTGGCTGTATGATCCTTCCGGAAAAACTTTTCATCTCTTTATGAGAACATGGACCGGTCTCCCGTGGACAGGTGCATTCATCAAAGTCGTTGAACAAGTCGACGGCAGTATGGTTACGCAATTTGAATATGCTCCGTCCGGAAAGCGGATGCTGTATACTCCCATTCCCGGCGGCGGTCAGTCCAAATTCCATATTCTGTATGACGAGCAGACAGGCACCTATTGGCTGCTGTCCAACCAGTTTGTGGACAGCATGGTTAATATGAATCAAATGACTCGTCATCAGCAGCGCGGCTATGATCGTTCTCGACTGGTGCTGCACTATTCTTACAACTGTTTTGACTGGCTCTTTGCCGGAGTAGTGACTGCCGGAGACACGCTTCGTCAGGCTCGCAGCTATGGTTCCATGGTAATTGACGGCAACGATTTGGTTATCCTCAGTCGTACCGGCGATGAAAACGCACTCAGCGGTCACGATACCAATATCATTTCCTTCCATCGAGTCAAGGATTTTCGCTCTTTGATCGATTGCGAGCTATGATTACATAACAAAAAACAGATTCCTGAAATTGGGAATCTGTTTTTTGTTATGTAACCAACATCATGAAAACTTTTTTACTTCTGCATCGCCTTTTCGGCATACTCCTTGAGCAGTTTCAAATAGATATAATAGTTTTCCAGCGACACACCGGGTGGGGTCTGATGATCCACCGAGGGTGCAAAGCCGCCCTGACGCATAACCGGCAGCAGGCGCTCAAATTCAGCGCGCATCGCCGCTTCGCCCTTGGGCATGACCATCTTATCGTAATGACCGATGAACAGGCACTTGGGGTATCGAGCACGCAGCTTTTCCAGATCCACGCCCGCCTGACGTTCCAGCGGCAGAATGCCCTCGATGCCGGCGCGCATGAACCAGTCGAGCGCCATGGAGATATCGCCGTCCGAATCGATAAACACCTTGGTGCCGCGTTCCTTCATGGTCGGGATCAGCTGCTGATAGTAAGGCAGCATAAACTCATCAAACAGCGCTTCCGAGATCATCGGACCGTTGTTGTAGCTCATATCCTCCGCGAAGGTCATGAAATCGGGAATGAAATATTCACAGATCTGATCGTACACGCGCTTGTTGTAATCGGTCAAATCCTGATTGATGACGTGCATCAGCTCCGGCTCATCATAAAAAGCATACAGATGCGGCTCGATGCCCAACAGCGTGCGCGGTCCCCAGAAGGGTCCCTCCAGCGTCAGCCACAAAATGGCAGAGCCCTCCTGCTGGCGGCGTGCGTACTCGCGCATTCTTGCCTCGTTAAGCGGCTTTTCGGGATAGAGCGTGGGCTTGATGCGCTCATAGTCCTCTATCGTTTCGATGATCGGCGCACCGTGGGATGCCGGCTTGGGCGTATCCTTTGTGGTAAAATGTACCCACGTCTGAAGCTGCAGATCCAGTCCGAAATCAAGCTGCAGCGCATCGCCTGCAGACAGTCCATCCTTCGCCTCCACCTTCAAGCCTTCACCCTGCCAGCGCTCGATGGTCTTTGTCCACCAGGAAGCCCATTCCATCACGGGCAGACGATCAGTCTGCTCAAAATTCATAGTCTTAATAAATCTTTCGCGTACAGTCATATATATTCACCTGCCGTTTCGTTTCTGAAGACATCTTATCATGCACCGCAGCAACTGTCAATCGATGAAATTAACAACATCGGGGATAAAAACCGCACTATATTGCATACGATAGCCCGTACGCACTTGATTTATGGAGGGATGCCAATGACTCGCCGCCTCGACGCAAAGTTCTTAAAACCGATCAGCGCAGCCTGTTTTCTGGCGCTGATCGTCATGAATCCTTCCTCCGCACTTGAAGCTGCCGCACAGTCTCTCCATTCATGGGCAATTTCGGTGGTTCCTTCGCTGCTGCCCTTTCTCATCGTAATGCCTGCGCTGACGGGCGAGGAAACCTCTCGTCTGCTCTCGCGCATATCGGACAGGTTTTTAAGGCTGCTGCGGCTGCCGCAAAACGCATCGGGCGCAATTTTAATCGGTTTCTTAAGCGGAAGTCCTGCCGGTGCCGCCGCGCTCTCGGGCACAAAGCGAGAACTCTCCGATCCCAAAGGTGCCTTTGTGCGCGCTGCATGGCTTGCATCGGGCGCAAGCAGCGCATTTTTGCTCTCGGGCATATCAACTGCGATGCTCAACGCGCCCGAAATGGGCATCCTGCTGCTTCGGTCACAGTATGCCGCCGTTCTGCTCACTGCGCTACTGCTTCGCAGTGTCGGAAGCGACTGCACCCCTGCACTGCGTGCCGCATCCGCGCGCGCGCCGCAAAGCGCTTCTCTCGGTGCCATGCTCACAGTGCTC
>CAZYQB010000093.1:0-7761 GCA_964649595.1 uncultured Oscillospiraceae bacterium
GCTGATTACTAGTTTGATTACCAAGCTGACGGATTTCAAGTTGACATATCTTTGGACGACGGAATGTCTCGGATTTGCATATGGCATCTTGTTGTATCGCTACAAGGACCGTCTGGTTTCGTTCCTGAACCAGAAAACGGCGCTAAAGACATCGGTTTTCTTCGTGCTGTCGCTGGTATTCGGTGTAATCTATCTTAAAGCAAAGAACGTGTTTTTCCTGGGTGATTACATCATAAAGATACTTCTGTGTGTCGTCATGCTGATGTTCTTGTTCTCTGCTACGCTCAAAATGCGCATCAGTAACAGAGCAAACCAATTCCTCGGAAAGATTTCCTACGAGGTATACCTGATTCACTCGGCGATTATTGAGGTACTGCTTCCGATGCTTCCGCAGTGGGAATCCGGCGTACTGATTCTCATTGCGTATATCGTGACCATCGCTGCTGCGGCAGCGATGAATGCCATCGGCAGAAGGTTGCTTGCGCTGACCTCCAGATAGTATGTGTTCCTTGTATTATATATAACTGACCGGATCATCTACCAAATCACTCATGTTTTTACACAAAGCATGGGTGATTCTTTTTTGAACTTATAGACTTATAAAGCGCCAGAAAAGGCGCCGTCTCTTATGGTTTCATCTGACCATTTTGAGACAGCACCTATTATCAATAGCATTTAGACCTCATGCAGACAGTGACTTTTTCAAATGATTCACGATACAAATACTAATGATTCTTCTGTATTATGTGTTTGTTTGTCGGCGGGCATACCATGCTTGCTTGTTGCGGTACATTTCTTCGTCTGCCATCTGGAACAGGTCAGACCGGGAGAGACCGGGATGTTCCGAGGACAGCGAAGCGCCCACGGCGAAATAAATAGGTAGTTCCGGATGCTCCGAGTTGTATGTATGGCTTGCAGTCAGAAGTTCATCCATATGATCGTTGAGCTGTTTTCGATTTACATCGTTCAACAGCACCGCGAATTCATCGCCGCCCCAGCGGCAGATCACGCTGGTACGGGGCAGGCTATTTCGCAAGATACTGGAAAGATGGAAGATCATCTGATCGCCGGCTTCGTGTCCCAGCGTATCGTTTACCTGTTTTAGTCCGTTCAGGTCGATTACCAGTATGCCGTAGGGCTCCATGACGGAGGAATCGTTGTCCATCAGTTCCATCCAACGGGCGCGGTTTATAAGTCCGGTATGGGCGTCGGTGTAAGATTTCTGCGTGGCGTTCTGGATACTGTTGAGGAGCACGATCAAGGTATAAATGATAAAGCCTATGATGGTAAAACTCAAAAGACCGTTTTGGTTATTGCGATAATAAAGCAGCAGATCGAGTGTGATGCCTGCCAACAGGAGCAGCAGCAGCTTCCAGGAATGTTTCAGTCCCCAGCTTTTGTGAACGATCCGGTTGAATAATGCGGTCAAGGGAACGGATGTGACGGCGACGATCAGCAGTATATGGCTGAAAAATAGATTTTGCCGGATTTCCGTAATACCCAGCACCTGCACTATCAGAACAAACAGACAGATAATAGAACCGCCGCAGGAGAGAAGCAGCGGGATTCTCTGCATTTTCTCCACAAAAAGTGTGCTGAAATACAGCAACAGACACAGACTTGCCAAAAATAGTGAACCTACACTGATATAGCCCAAGACCATGGAATTTTCAGGCATAAGCAACGGCATGGAATGGAGGTCTGTTATTTTCCACAAGCCCATGGTGATAGAGAAGAGTCCCAGATAAAAGATCCTATTGGCTTCTGCTCCGATATAGCGGAAATACAGAGATACCGCGATCATGCAGAAGCCCACCAGAACGCATAAGGCGGAAAGTACCAGCAGCGGAAGCTCACTGGTAAGGATATCCATGACAATGGCGTAATGGGAGCCCAGCAGAAACTCTGGATTCTTGCTGATAGCAGCTTCAAACAAAGGGGTCAGTACTACTGTCACAGTCTTGCCGTCATGTTCCTGACCCACGGGGATGCTGCACCAATTGCTGCTGACGTTCCTTCCGATGAGGTTATTTTCCGCACCGGTGAGACTGTAGACCAATACATCATCGAAATAGACTTGGACGTGGTGATGGGCAATATTAAGGCAAAGGTAGTTTTCCTGGAAGTGCTCCGAATTGAGAACCCAGCTGTAGATCTTTCGTACTCCGATCGGGGCAGTTTCGTCGGGTATCAATTCCATCTGCACATCTGTGATGGTGCGGTAGCCGTGGGGTGTTTCAATCTGATACACGGATACCTTTTCAAAAGAAGCCATGTAGACAAAGAAGGCAGAAAACAGCACTATTGTCAGGGAAAAGAGAAGAATAGCTGCTTGGGTTTGTCGGTTAGGACGATTCATGGGTATACTCCTTCCAAGGGATGTTCCGATGATTTGGATATTTCATATGCTTGATGATAAATAGTATACCATCTCCTACATGATTTTGCAAGTTGCAATGATATGGTCAACAGGGCTTACGCATGAAAGTAATTTATGTTTTTTTGAAGGAAGAATCAGTCAGAATCACTCCCCTCTAATGAAATGTGACTTGTCAATGGATATGTAAAAAGAGAATGTAAAATCGCAGAGAATGTAAAATCGGGTATTGACACGGTATAGTGTGTGGTATATAATGGCTACGTTAGATGAGGCTAACCGCCTCTGTTTTTTAGACTTGTGGTTAATGTAAACTAACTGATCTCGCTTATTTTTTTGCCCTAAAGTTAGCGTATATTAACTGCTTGTCCGGCGGAATTAGAAAGGAGTACTACCCATGAAGAAAACCCTGTCCCTCGTGTTGGCTGTCACTATGATGATGGCAATGATGATCACCGGAACTGCTCTCGCAGAAGAGTATGTTTACGGTACTGCCGTATTGACCTGGGAACAGTTCTGGACCGGCGAAGAGATCACCTACAATGCGGATATTGATTTCGCAGCTGTGAATGAGAACACTGATACCGAAGGCATGACCGACCTTGGCGGCTATGACGCCGTTTCCCGCGCAACTTCCAAGCATGGCGTGTACCGCGGCGCTCAGAACTTCGCATACGCGCTGAATGCTGCAGATGCCGATGGAAACACTGTTACAATCTCTCTGACCGATCTGGTCGATGTTGTCGATCTGGAGGATGCGTACGGTGCAGGCAAGAATTTCTATGCTGTTGCCGACGGCGAAAACACCGTCTATACGCTGGCTGAGCCCACTGAGGGTGAGTATATCACCTACACGATCAGTGATTTTCAGGTCGTTGGCTTCAAAGCATGGCCCGTGAAGGTTCTGGCAAGCGAAGCTGAGGCTGCTGCTGCTGCGGTGAACTTCGTCGTTGACGAAACCGTCACTGAGGAGACCGGTCGCCTCAAGACTGTTTCTGTGGATGCCGAGGGCAATGTGACCGTGAGCGCCATGACCGAAGCGACCGGCATCGCCGTGAACTATACCGGTGCTGTTTCCCAGTCCTACAACGATAATTATGGCGATTACATCTTTGTTCAGATGAGCGACTGCGAACCTGACTGGGCGATGAACCTGCTGGGTGCAAAGTACACCTTCTATGGTGAGACTGATCCCACCGAGAATGCTGACGCTGAGCCGGTTGCTGTTTATGGCACTAAGTATGGCGCAGACGTATGGTGGAAGTCCAACGGCAAGCTGCTGCAGTTCGGCATCAACAATTCTTACCGTCATGGCGGTTCCGGCGAAGCGGTCGGTACTGAGCAGAATGGCTGGTGGGGCATTACCGTGATGTGTGCCGGTTATGAAGATTACACCATCTATGTTCAGACCAAGCCTGCTTACGAAGACAAGATCGAAGCTTCTCTCGCCGATGGTAATGCAACTCTGACCATCGCCGGCGTGGAGGAAACTGACTGGGCGAATACCACTGTTCTGGTGGATGGCGTTGAAGTGACCGGCTTCGAGAATGGCGTTGCAGCTCTGGATTCTGTTCTGTCGGTTGGCGAACACAAAATTACCGTTACTGTTGATACCTATCGCGACAACAGCGCTTCCGTCACTGCGATGAGCACGCTGACTATGGCTGATATCACCATGGAAGGCAATGTTCTGACCGTTGCCAATGATGAACTGGAGATCTACCTCGCCAACATCACCGGCATTGCCGTCAACGGCACGACTCTGAATGGCAACAATCTGGGTGCGACTGTGTTCAATGAGGACGGCAGCGTCAATTTTGAAGCTGTGATTTCCGACAGACGCGGCGAGACGATCGTATTTGCCGATGGCAATAAGGTGGTTTATGAGCTGATGATTACTTCTGCTGGTTATCCGGCGGTTATGCTGAGCACCGTTGCTGCAGAATAATCGAACGTACCCCTGATAAGGAGGCAGACCGCATCGTTTTCTGCGGTCTGCCGATTTTGCATATTGAGGAGGCGAAATAAATGGTCATATTAATCAGTCTTGCCCTTGCATTGTTGTTGGCGTGGTTCGGAGGCAGAATCATCAAAAAGCACGCAAGAGTTTTCTATATTGGCGCAGCAGCGATCAGTGCAGCGACCATTGCGGTGGTATGGAGCGGATTGGATGCGAATTTCCCCACATGGGTACAGACGTATTTTTGGCCGATGCTTTCCCGCGGCGCATTTGCCACGGCGATGTTCATCATCGTCATGGCAACGGGAGCGCTGCCCAATGGCTCTGTGCCGATCAAGCGGCTGATGCCCATTCGTGCGGAGCTTTCCATCATGGCATCCTTTCTGATTCTCGGTCATAACATCGCATATGGTAAGACGTATTTTGTGAAGCTGTTTACGCAGACCGGACAGATGCCCGTCAATCAGCTGCTGGCGGCAATTTGCTCACTTGTACTGATCGTCATCATGCTGCCGCTGATGGTAACATCGTTCCCGTCTGTTCGGAAAAAGATGAAGCTGAAGGCATGGAAGAAGCTGCAGCGCACGGCTTATGTGTTCTATGCGCTGATTTATGTGCACGTGATGCTGTTGAATGTATCACTTTATCAGCGCGGCATCAGCGCATATCTGGTCAATATCATTGTTTACAGCGTTGTGTTCTTTGCCTATGCAGGCATACGGCTGCGCAAAGCATTGATGAAAAAGAATTCTATGCTGGCGAAGAAGATGCCTGTGGTGTCAGCGATCGCGTGCGTTCTGGTATGCGCAGTATGCTGCAATCCGTGGGGTGAAACGTATTCTGCGACGAGCCTGAACGAGGTCTCTTCGGAGAATTCTCTTGAAAACATTTCTTATATGGATGGTGTATATTTCGGCACTGGTAAGGGGTATAACGGTGATATTACTCTGGCAGTGAAAATTGTTGAAGGTAAGATCACTAGCGTTACCGTCGTCAGCGCCTCCGAAGACGGCTCTTATTTTGAAAAGGCGAAGACGCTGATCGATAAGGTGATTGAAAATCAGTCCACACAGGTAGACGCTGTCAGCGGAGCGACCTACAGCTCTCAGGGTCTGAAAGAAGCTATCGGCAACGCACTGGCACAGGCTGCAGGAGAGGCTTGAGTATGCGCAGACTGATTTGTATTTTGTTGTGTATGCTGTGCACATCTCCTGCGTTCGCTGCGGAATCGACTACTTTCTTTGCGATGGATACGGCGATGACACTGAATGTACAGCAGGCGGATGACGAGCTGATTCAAACCTGTATTGATCGCGTTTTGATATTGGAGAGGATGTTCTCTGTGACGGATGCATCCAGCGAGATCGCACGACTGAATGCAGGCGACGAGGTTGTGCTCTCTGAGGATACCCGGATGCTGCTTGACTTTGCGCTCTCCATGTGCGAGGAGACGGGCGGTACGCTGGATATCACTATGTATCCCGTCGTGCGAGCATGGGGTTTTACCACGGGCGAATACCGTGTGCCGGACGATGAAGAATTGACGGTGCTACTGGCGCGCGTAGGATATGCAGAAGTGTCTCTGGAGGGAGCGACACCTGAAATTCCAGGGGGAATGATGGTGGATCTGGGAAGTGTGGCGAAGGGGTATACCTCCGACGTGCTGGCTGATATGCTGCGCCAGAATGGCGTAACGAGTGGTCTGATGGATCTGGGCGGCAATATCTACTGCATCGGCAGCAAGGCAGGTGGTTCAGCATGGAAGATCGCCATACGCAATCCTCTGGGAGAAGGTTATGCCGGCGCGCTGGTTGTCAGCGATCGCGCGGTAGTGACCTCGGGCGCGTACGAGCGCTGCTTCAAAGCTGGGGATGGAACGGTGTACGGTCATATCTTTGATCCGCAGACTGGGTATCCTGTGGATAACGGAATTCTGTCTGTCACGGTGATCGGAAAAAGCGGTGCGCTGTGCGATGCGCTTTCCACTGCGCTGTACGTTATGGGACCGGAAAAAGCGTCGGTGTACCTAAAAGAGAGGACGGATGTTGATGCGATCATCCTGTGCGCGGAAAAACGGATTATCGCAACACAGACCGTTGGCGATAGCTTTACCCCATTGGGAGAATTTGTGGATTGGGAGATAGAATGGGTAGAACGATGAAGAAAAATAGATCGGGGACGGCGCCGAGTACCAGAATCTGGGTTGCTGTTTTATCGGTGATTTTTGTGATAGCGATAGGCGGTATGCTGCTGATGAATACGGGCGGAAGACAGGCGACGGTCGCCCGCATCTACCGCAGCGGCGAACTGATCGCCGAAATTGATCTGTCCACGGTGACGAATCCGTATAATTTTACAATCACATCGGATAAGGGAAAGAATACGATTAGCGTGCGCAGCGGAGGAATCTCAGTGTCGGATGCCGATTGCAGAGATAGTATCTGTGTCAAGCAGGGATGGCTGGAGACGGGAATCACGCCGATCGTGTGCCTCCCTCATGAACTGGTGATCCGGCTGGAAAAAGATGATGCTGCGGCGGATGATGTGTTTGATGCTGTAGCGGGATAAGGAGGATGGGTATGCAGACGAAACGAATGACGCAGAACGCGTTGTTGACCGGTATTGCGCTGATTATCTTTGTCATCGAGTTACAAATTCCCACGCTGAGTCCCGTTCCCGGTCTTAAACTGGGATTGAGCAATATTATCACTGTGTATGCGGTGTTTGTGCTTACGCCAGCAGATGCAGCGATGATACTTGCAGTCAGAATCTTGGCAGGCACTTTTTTGTCCGGCAATCTCTCGGCGATGATGTACAGTGCAGCCGGTGGTGCATTGTGCTATCTGACCATGCTGGCGCTGAAGCATTTTCTTACAATAAAGCAGATATGGGTCGCCAGCGTACTGGGGGCGATTGCTCATAATCTCGGACAGATACTGGTTGCCATCGCGGTAACGCGGACTCCTGCCCTTTTGGCATATCTGCCAGCTTTGACCGTTGGAGGCATGATCGCGGGATTGTTTACAGGTTTGTGTGCTCAGCATCTGGTCAATGCTGATTATCTGAAACGCTTTCGATGATTGAGAACATTCATGGGGCAATAAATTTTGAGGGATATGATAAAGTGATACTGGTGTTTGCCATTCCTCCGGATAAGAATTGTTGTAGAAAGGCAAAAGCGGTTGCTGCAGAAACTCAGCTCTGCGGCAGCCGCTTTATGCTTTAAAGATTTACAAAAGGTGAGAAATTAAGCCTTTTCCAGTTCCAGCGTCTTGGTAGTCACGTCGCAGACGGAGGCGGGACCGAAGTACTGGATGGCACCGGGGTATACATAGCAGGTTTCAACTGCCCATTCGGCTCTGTGAGCCTCGAAGAACTTGAAGGGAGCACCGTCCAGCTCCACCAGAGCCTTGCGGATAACGGG
>CAZYQB010000094.1:0-7740 GCA_964649595.1 uncultured Oscillospiraceae bacterium
TGAGGCGTCCGGTGAACTCATCAACGATAACCACCTGTCCATCCTTTACCACATAGTCCACATCGCGTTTCATCATGACGTTTGCCTTGAGTGCCTGCAGAATATGGTGATACAGCTCGGTATTTGTGCTGTCGGACAGGTTTTCAACGCCGAAATGCTGTTCCGCCTTGCGCGCGCCATCCTCAGTCAGCACGACGCTCTTATGCTTTTCGTCCTTAACGTAATCACCGGGAACCTCGTATTCAGGCTGCTTTGCACCCAAACCGCCCAGATTGGTGTGCTCATCCTCCTTGAGCTTGGCTTCCGTCAGACGAGAGACAAATCGGTCGGCACGGGTATACATATCGGTAGACTTGTCGCCCTGACCGGAGATAATCAGGGGCGTTCTGGCTTCGTCGATGAGAATAGAGTCCACCTCATCGATGATGGCGAAGTTGAGTGGGCGCTGCACCATGCGTTCTTTGCTGACGACCATATTATCGCGCAGATAATCAAAGCCTAGCTCATTGTTGGTAGCATAGGTAATGTCGGCAGCATATGCCTGCTGACGCTCAGCCGGCTGCATATCGTGTTCGATCAATCCTACGGTCATGCCCAGATAGCGGTATACCTTGCCCATCCACTCGCTGTGGAAGCGCGCCAGATATTCATTGACCGTGACGACATGAACGCCCTTACCGGGAATGGCATTAAGGTATGCCGGGAAGGATGCGGTCAGGGTCTTGCCTTCACCGGTTTTCATCTCGGCAATGCGTCCCTGATGCAGCACGATAGCGCCGAGGATCTGTGTATCGAATGCACGCTGACCGAGCACACGCACGGCGGCTTCACGCACGGCGGCATAGGCTTCGGGCAGCAGCTGATCGAGCGTCTCCCCCTTTTCAAAGCGCTCGCGAAGCTGTCCGGTCACGTCTCGCAGTTCACTGCGACTCATCGCCTGGAATTTCGGCTCCAGCTCTGCGACCTGCTTTACGATCACCTGAAGCCGACGAATTTCTTTTTCATTGCTGTCACCCAGCCATTTTTTTATAAAGTTGAACATGGTTATCCTCCGAAACGATATAAACTGCATTCCTGACAATAAGAATCCTTCTTATTCTATCATACCCGAATGGGGCTTTCAAGATGAATATGATTAAAGTCCAGAATCCTCTCATTTCAAAATGATCCCTTCATTAAAAAGACTCCCTCTTGGAGGGAGGTCTTTGGCAAGCGAACAGATCAAAATTTATCAAAATGAGATCACCCTATCTATACACTATGCAGCTAATGACAATTTTTTGAAATCGCAGTAGAATAAATGAAATAAAATCAAACAAACAACGGTGCATACTTATATCCGTTCGGATTTTTAATATTTGAAGAAGGAAAACATATCCAATGAGTAGAATAGTTAAAAGCATCAACCATTATCACAGCCGAAGGGGAAATGAAGCATGACCGAGGTACTGACCTTTGGCGAATGCCTGACCGATATCATGAGAAAGAAGCATATTTCGGTATCCGATCTGGCGCGAAGAATGAATTACCGAAGCCGCACAAGCCTGTCGCGGCTGATGCATGACGAGACTCGCTATGACAGCATCGAAGATTTTATGAACCGGATCGAACCAGTAAGCGCATGGCTGCTGACTGCCGAGGAAATGTGCCGTCTCAAAACGGCAATGGAGGTCAGCAGACTGGGACGTGCCCGTTACAAAGCATACGAAAATATGTGGCATCTGGTAAATGAACCGCAAAAAAATACTCCTTCGCTGCCGCTGGAGCGCTTTGGTTCGGGCAGCGCTTCCACGCTTCATGAGCTCGCACAGACATGGCATCAGGCGCGAGAGATGGAGCTGCTGATCGTCAATTCCGGCTGTGAACCGCTGTTTCGCGAGTTGGAGATCCTGCTTCGATCCCGACCGGATTTCCCCTGCCGCATTTCCCATTACCTGCTGGTGCACAATGCGCCCGGTGCAATGGCGCAGCAGCTGGGTGTGCTGATGGGCATATTCCATGATCCGCGTTATCAGGGCTACTACCGCACATGGTCAGGCGAGGGCGATCCGCTGTCGGGCAGCGTTCAAAACAATACGGCAGCAGTCTCCGGCATACGCGTCGACGGAACACCGTTTATGCATATGCTGGTCATGCATGAGGAAGGCGCAGGTATCCTATACGAAAACGATCAGGCAATTGATTTTATGGATTTTTTCCGGCGTGTTACGAAAGATTTCTGCAAAGGTGCCATGCCGCTGAAAACGGAATATCCCAAACAGGAGCTGATCGAGGGCTTGATCGTGATCTGCCGCAGATATCTCAACTGTGAGCAGGATCGCACCACCTACTGCCTTGCGCCGGATATCTGTTTTGAGCTGATCCCGTATGAAATCCTTAAAAAGGTAATGTTTGATTCGGCACTGCGCGAGTGCGACGAACAGGAGCCTCACGCGGCAGAGCTGATCGACATCCACCGCGCACGCTATGAAAACATCCGCCGCAAGAAGAAAAAGACTGTGTTCATATTCTCATGGGATGGACTGAAAAATTTTGCGCGCACCGGACGCACCACCGACCACGTTGCCGGAATGCGCACGTTCACGCCGCAGGAACGCATCGCCATTTTGAAGGATGTTCTGGAGCAATGCCGCAGCAATGTATACTTGAGCATTTATATACTACGCCCCGACACCAAGGTACGCGGCATGACGCTGACCACCCATGAAGGTTTGGGCACCTATCTGCTCGATTCCAACACACAGTACGACGTAGTTCGCGGACACAGCGAAGCTTTTATACTCATGCCGGAATTTGCCGCCACTCTGTCCGACTTCTTCCGCGATGAACTGATCGAAAAGCATACCTATTCCGAAGCTGAAAGCATTGATATGCTGCGCACGCTGATCGCCTCCATCACAGACTGAATCGTATAAAACGCACATCCTGCCGATAAAAAGCAGGATGTGCGTTCTGACTTTTTAGGAAAGATCACGAAAGTATTCTTTCAGTCATCCAGTAGCTCGTTATACGGAATCTTGACAAGTTCATGACGCCGCTTGTTCTCGCAGGCAACGTAGAGCATCCGCTGCTGCTCGTCCGCATAGGCGTGCGGATAGAACCACGTCTCCTCCGGCGGCATGATCGGCAGCTTTTTCTTCCATGAGCGCATCATATCATTGCTGACCCATATCTCCAGATGCGTGCGTGCTTCAAAGGCGGCGCGCGGCACGAAGTTGTTGATAAGCAGCACGCTGTTTTCGATCTTCAGCAGAGTGATCTTGCTGTTTGCGCTGGGAATGACGCTCTGGCGCGGCTCGGACCATGTTCTGCCGTAGTCATAGCTCTCGCTCACGAACATATGCGTCTTTGCGCGCATCATCATCACGATATGCCCTTCCTCCAGCTCCACGCAGTTCGGCTCCCAAAGCCCGATTTCTGCGTTTCTGAGCGCACCGAACCGATAGAAGGTTTGTCCCTCATCGGCAGAAATGGCAACGCCGCAGCAGAAATTGGAAGGAGCCGTCAAAATGTTCTCATCCCAGTCAAACGCGCCCTCCCTGACCTCCTGCCAATACAGCGGAAACAGCCACTCGCCGCTGCTCATTACGATTCCCTGACGCATCGAAACGCCGTCCAAGCCGCAGGGCAGCGAGGTCGGCTGAGACCACGTTTTTCCGCAATCATGGGTAAAACTGCGATAGGTTTTGAGTTCTCTGTACCAGCTTTCGGCATTGTAGGTCTGAACAAATGCAAACGGAATTTCTCCCTCGGTGAAAAGCTCCGATACCCATACCGCACGGTGCGAATGAGAAAACAGCACCTCGGGCTGAGTCCATGTTTCACCGTCATCAGCGCTTCGGGAAATCATGACCACGTTGTCGTTGCTCGGCTCCTTCTCACCTCCGGACAGAAACAGGCAAATCAGCGTGCCGTCAGGCATACGCCGGAGGACCGGCTCTCTGCCGTACTTTTTAAATTCGCAAATGAAGTATCGCTGCATGAATGACCCTCCTGATAAAAAAGCGTATTTACATCGGCGTCACGCGCAGTATGCACACGCCGTGCGACTCAAGTTTAATCAAAAGATTCGACGCGCAGGGAATGTTCTCCTTTGCCCACACATCGCGCACGGCAATATTTTCACCAACATTCAAGGATTCGTTGATCGTTTCGCGGCTCATATTGAACACAGCATATGCCGTATCGCCATTTTCAAGCGCGCGCTTATAGACGCGCACGGTATCATCGATTTTCAGCGTTTCAGGATAAGCACACAGCGCATCCTGATTGATGGCGATGACTTCCTCGTTGCAGATCATGTCAAATTCATACGCGGTCAGCGCTTCCAGACGGCAGCTGAGCTGAATGGGCGACATGAAGAAGGCGCGCATACTATAGGCAAACAGTTCTTCATTCTCGGTCAAGCCGCGAACGCCTTTGTTCCAGTACATATGACCGATCTCCAGCATATCCAGATCAAAGAAGTGTCCGGGGTGAACATACTTGCCCCAGTTTTTGCCGCTGTCCATGATCTGATGAACGATGTGCCATTTATCGAGCGAATCGCGATTGTCGCGCCATGACGTGCAGTTCTTTGACCAGTAGTGACCGTATTCCTCCCGGGCATTGAGGGTAACGCAGAACGCGATTTCGCGGCAGGAATCAAGCAGTACCCGCTTCATCAAATCGGCGGTAGCCGGATCGGTAGGACGCCAGTCGTATTTAAGGTAATCTACACCCCATTCTTCCCACTGACGGACGTTGTTTTCCTCCAGATGCTCCATGCCGATGCCGCCCATGACATTGGTATTCAGCGGATCCGCCTCGCCGCGCGTGCAGCCGGGAATGGATCCAAACTCCTCCGGACATCCCCATGCGGTACGCATAGGCGTGGAATAGATACCGCCGCGCAGTCCCAGCGAATGAATCAGATCATACATCTTCTTCATATCCGGGAACTTTTCATTGGGCTGAATGGCATCAAACCTTCCGCCATATTCCTTCTGCCATCCTGAATCGAGGTTGACATAGCCGTATCCGTAATCAGCAATACCCATATCGATAAACTGCTGCGCGGTGCGCTCCATATCCTGCTGCGTGACCGCCTGCGCAAAGGCATTCCATGTGGTAAAGCCCAAAAGCGGTGTTTTGAGCATATTGTCCATATCTGCCGACAGATAAATCTGCTTCTGCGCGCTGCCTTCGCCGTTTTCGGCAGTTACGCAGATCGTCCATTCACCCTTCTCGGCGATGCAGCCGGAAAGAACGCCGCCCGAAATGCTTACCCCGCCAGGCAGCTCGGTGGTCTTGATCGCCAACGGACGTGCACCGATAACCGGAATGCGGTAGATAAAGGGTTTGCCGACCGATACGCCCACGATAGACGGCGCCGTTATACACGGCTTTCCAGAGAACGGAGTCGCTTTGGCAATGCGAATGCTCATGAAAAATCCTCCCTTTGCTGTTTTCTTTCAGTATACAGCCACGCACTGAGCATGAAAATTGACAAAGCATAGCATCTGATGGTAAAATCATACCATTCCATGCAAAAGGAGGCAGTCGCCGTGTCCGATTACCGCAGCGTAATATACCGTCCGCAGGAAAAGCTGTTTCTCTACAGCATGGGCTATGAGGACAACAGCGAACTGGCACACTGGGGACCGGGTACGCGCAATTACTGCATACTGCACTATGTAACGCACGGAAAGGGCTGGTTCTGCGGAAAAGAAGTACATCGTGGCCAAGGCTTCTACATTCATGCCAACCAGATGCACGAATACCATGCCGACAAGGTAAACGGCTGGAATTATTTCTGGATCATCCTCTCGGAGGATTTGGCAAAACAATATATTCTTCCAAATATCGTGATGGATGAAAACGGCATATTCGCAGCAGATTTCGTCGAAAAGCTGCTTCTTGAAAGGCAGCGTATATTCTCCCGCCCGCGCCCGATACAGCATATGGAATCACTCAGTGCATTCTTTGCGGTCATGGCACTTCACGAACATCAGCAGTCGATCGGCGTAAGTCTGCCGGTCTCGCATATACGCAATGCAAAAGTGCTGATCGAAAGCAGCTTCGGCAAAAGACTGACAGTAAAGGAAGTGGCACAGGAGCTGTACATTGATGACCGCTATCTCTACAATCTTTTCAGAAAATACGAAGGAATTTCCCCCAAGGAATACATTGATCGGCGCACCACCGAAAATGCCTGCCGCCTGCTGACGGACAGCGATCTAAGCATCACAGCCACGGCACAAACGCTCGGCTTCGACGATGTATGCACCTTTTCCAAGTTCTTCCGAAACCGCGTCGGCATTTCCCCACTCGCCTATCGCCGAAAAAACGGCGGGGTGTGAGATGCCGCCATCTTCACCATAACGCTCCCAGCCATAACTGCGAACATGGAATTTTCTTGCCTGTTTAGATGCAATCTGATATAATGGTGTAGATAGTGGGTTACTATGCAATTTTATGGGAGGGCATGATATTTATGAAAAAGCTCAACCTTTTAGGATTTGACTTCGGTGCGTCCAGCGGACGCGCCATGCTGGGCGTATATGACGGAAAGACCATCGAACTGACCGAAATGCATCGCTTCTCCAACGATCCGGTCATGCTCAACGGACGTTTCGTTTGGGATGTGCAGCGCCTGTTCTTCGAAATGAAGGCAGCTCTGCTCAAGTGCAGCAAGGCAGGCATCGAGCTGGACGGCATCGGCATCGACACATGGGGCGTTGACTACGGTCTGCTGGACAACAACGGCGCTCTCTTGGGCGTTCCGGTCAACTACCGCGATGCACGCACCGACGGCATGATGGAGGAAGCCTTCAAGATCATGCCCAAGAATGAGATCTTTGAAAAGACCGGTCTGGCATTCATGCAGTTCAACACGCTCTATCAGCTGCTCGCCATGAAGAAGATGGGCGACAAGACACTCGATATCGCCGAGGATATGCTGTTCATGCCCGACCTGCTGGCGTACTTCCTGACCGGCGAAAAGGCGACCGAATACACCATCGCCTCCACCAGCCAGCTGATCGATCCTCATACCCGCGACTGGGCATGGGACATCTTTGAAAAATTTGACATTCCCACCGATATGCTCACCAAGATTCAGCCTGCAGGTACCATCCGCGGCTATCTCCTGAAGGACATCGCCGATGAAGTAGGCATGAAGCAGATTCCCGTCATCGCCGTCGGCTCTCACGATACCGCCTCCGCCGTTGCCGCTGTTCCTGCAAAGAAGGACAGTAAGTTTGCCTATATCTCCTCCGGTACCTGGTCGCTGCTGGGCGCAGAGCTCAATGAGCCGCTGAGCGACGTTGCCGTTATGGAAGCCAACTATACCAACGAAGGCGGCATCTGCGGCACCACCCGCCTTTTGAAGAACATCATGGGACTGTGGATGATTAACGAGAGCAAGCGCGAATGGGATCGCCGCAGTGATGCGGTAGACTTCCCCACGCTGGTCAAGATGGCAGAAAAGGCCCCTGCTTTCAAGGCAGTCATCGATGTGGATGATCCGCGCTTCCTTGCACCCGGCAATATGCCCGCCCGTATTCAGGAATACTGCCGCGAAAAGGGTCAGCCCATACCCGAGGGACGCGGCGAGATCTCCCGCGTGGTGTATGAGAGCCTCGCGCTCAAGTACCGCTGGGCCATCGAGAAGCTGGAGCAGGACATCATCCACAAGCCCATTCCGGTGCTGCACATCGTGGGCGGCGGCAGCAAGAACGCGCTGCTGAACCGCTTCAC
>CAZYQB010000095.1:0-7732 GCA_964649595.1 uncultured Oscillospiraceae bacterium
GATCGTAAAATTGATGAATCATGTCAATGTCGATGTAATTCAAGCCATTGATGCCGCATCCGAGCAGCTTGCACAGGCGGTGGATGCGATTTCGGAGAGGATGAAGCGCGGCGGACGGCTGATCTATATGGGTGCCGGCACCAGCGGACGGTTGGGCATCATCGATGCGGCGGAATGCCCGCCAACCTTCGGCGTGAGCAGCGATATGATACAAGGCATCATCGCAGGCGGCGACGGGGCGCTGCGTCATGCGGTGGAAGGTGCGGAGGACAGCGCGGAGCTTGGAAAAAACGATTTGATCGAAAAGGATCTGACCGAAAAAGATGCGGTTATTGCCATCAGTGCAAGCGGATATGCGCCGTATTGCGCCGGGGCGCTGGAATATGCAGCCTCGGTGGGGGCGCTGCCCATTGCCATGAGCTGCAACAAAGGTGCTGTCATTTCGAAAGCGGCGAAGATCGCCATTGAAGCACCGACCGGTGCAGAGGTATTGTCCGGCTCGACGCGTTTGAAAGCAGGAACCGCAACAAAAATCATGCTCAATATCATTTCAACTGCAACCATGGTTCGTATGGGCAAGGTGTATGGCAATCTGATGGTGGATGTGAAGGCGACCAATGTAAAACTCAAGGATCGTTCGGTGCGCATCGTGATGAATGCGACAGGACTGGATCGCGAAGCAGCGCAGAGTCTGCATACTGAGGCGCAGGGCAACATAAAGGCTGCTATCGTGATGCACGAAAGCGGCGCATCGTATGAACTGGCGATTGCGGCGCTGGATGAATGCGGTGGTTATGTAAGAAAATCGATTGACGTACTGAAAGTATGATCGCAAGTACGATTGAAAACGATCATAAAAGAGGGGAAATGTAAAATGGAAATCAACAAAACTTATATTGCGGAGCGTATGCGCTCTGTTTGTGAGAATGCGCTGGTACTTATCAATGAGCCGATGAGCAGACATACCACCTTTAGGGTGGGCGGTCCGGCGGATGTGATGGTGCAGCCTTCCTCGGAAGATGAGGTGATCGCTGCCATCAATGCGGCAAAGGAAATGAACGTGCCGTATTATGTGATGGGCAACGGCTCTAATCTGTTGGTGAAGGACGGCGGCATAGAAGGCGTTGTGATCGTGCTGGGCGAGAGAATGTCTGTCATTCGCCGCGAAGGCTGCAGAGTGTATGCACAGGCAGGTGCGATGCTGTCCAAACTCAGCCGCGATGCGCTCAATGCAGGGCTTCGAGGAATGGTATTTGCATCGGGTATTCCGGGCACGGTGGGTGGCGCGGTGGCTATGAATGCCGGTGCATACGGCGGCGAAATGGCGCAGGTGCTGGTTCGAGCAAGGGTGCTTTTGAATGGTGAGGTCAAGTGGATGTCGCGCGACGAGCTGGAGATGGGCTATCGAACGACGCTTGTGCTGCGCGAAGGCGGCATTGTGCTGGAAGCTGAGTTTGAACTGAGTCAGGGCGATAAAGAGGCGCTTACCGCAGAAACTGTAGAGCTGAGCCGCAAGCGCCGCGAAAAGCAGCCGCTGAGCTATCCGAGTGCAGGTTCCACGTTTAAGCGCCCTGCAGGATATTTTGCAGGCAAACTGATCGAGGATGCAGGGCTCAAGGGTGAGAGCGTAGGCGGCGCACAGGTCAGCACGCTGCACGCAGGATTTGTCGTCAACACCGGAAATGCTGCGGCAAAAGATATTCTGGATCTGATTGAAAAGGTACAGAAAAAGATATATGAGCTCAATGGCGTGATGCTTGAACCTGAGGTGCGCATCATCGGGCGCGATTGAGTATATTGAAGCCGACCTTTCACGGAAAGGAGCGTAGAAAATGGGCTTTTCGACCGATGTCAAATCGGAGATGATGCGTCAGGTGATGCAGGATACCGTTCGGGAACAGTGCTGCATCCGTGCGGAGATGAACGCCTTCTTTATGATGGCGGGCAGCGTATCGCTAAAAGGCTTTAATAAATACGCGCTGACTGTCAGCAGCGAAAATGCAGCAGTAGTGCGTTATGCATTTACCCAGATTAAGCAGATACTGGGCATCTCGGCAGAACTGAGAACGGCACGCACCACGCAGCTGGGCGAGCATCTGCGCTATCAGCTCACAGTAGAAGGCGATGAAGCCATGCAGGTGATGCAGTGGCTGGATATGCACGATGAGGAATCGTTTTTAGGGATCCGGCGCGAGCCGTCGGAGGAGATTCTCAGAGAAGAATGCTGCCGCCGCACATATATCCGCGGTGCATTTCTTACCAATGGCTGGATCAGCCGTCCGGAAAAGGCATACCACCTTGAATTTGCTATGCAGAACGAACGGCACGCCGAAATTCTGGTGGAGTTGCTCAAGGGCTTCGAGATCAACGCAAAAGCGGTGCTGCGAAAGACGCAGTGGGTGGTCTATGTGAAGGATTATGAGCAGCTTTCAAGTACGCTGGGTCTGCTGGGCGCATATAAGGCGTATATGGATCTGGAGAACGTGAAGATACTCAAGCAGGTTCACAATGATGTAAACCGTCAGATGAACTGCGATGATTCCAATACCGACAAGACCGTCCGCGCAGCGACCAGACAGATAGAGGATATTGAATACATCCGGCTGCACGGAGGACTTGAGCAGATGCCTAAGCCCCTTCAGCAGGCAGCAGAGGCGCGGTTCAACAATCCGGCTGCCAATCTTACCGAATTGGGCGCACTGATGGATCCGCCTGTAGGCAAAAGCGGAGTAAATAACCGCTTGCGCAGGCTTTCTGCCTTTGCGGAGAAGCTTCGGGAAACTTACGGAGATGTATGATCTGACATATGAGAATATGAGCGAGAGAATACAGAAGGGAAGTGCAATGAATTGGTTGGCTTGCTTCGGCGTTTTTATGCGGTAGACAGAATGGTGAAGAAGGATCAGCTGCGCGGTGAACTGCCATCCACCAGAGAAGCATACGGTCGTCTGTTGACGATTGCTATGCCGTCGGTGCTGGAAATGGTGCTGATGAGCCTGATCGGCTCGATTGATACGGCGATGGTTGCAACGCTTGGCGAGGCACCGATGGCAGCGGTCGGTTTGACCGGACAGCCGCGTATGCTGATGCTGTGTGTGTTTATGGCGCTTAATATCGGCGTTACGGCAATCGTGGCGCGCCGCAAGGGACAGGGCGACCAGAAGGATGCCAATCAGACGCTTCGAAATGCTCTTGTGATCGTATTGCTGCTTGCGGCGGTCATCATGGCGATTGTGCTGCCTTTTTCAAGAAAGCTCATGCTCTTTGCAGGTGCCAAAGCGGATACCGTGGATTATGCCAATACCTATTTCCGGGTACAGGCGTGGTTTTTGCCGATCAATGCGCTGACGCTGTGCATCAATGCGGCGCAGCGTGGCGTGGGAAACACGAGAACGACCATGTATGTCAATATCACCGCCAACCTCGTCAATGTGATATTTAACTATCTGCTCATTGGCGGCAACTTCGGATTCCCTGCATGGGGCGTGTTTGGTGCGGCGATCGCGACAGCACTGGGCTACTGTGTAGGCTGTGTAATGGCTATCGTATCGCTGCTTCGCGGCTCCAAGGCGGATGGATTTTTGCAGGTTTCCCTGTATGAGGATTGGCGGCTGAAAAAGGATACCGTCAAGGCGATATTTAAGACCGGCGGCAATGCTATGTTTGAGCAGATCGCGCTGAGAATCGGCTTCTTTACCTATGCGCGCATTGTTGCCGATCTGGGCACCGCTTCTTTTGCGGCGCACCAGACCTGTATGCAGTGCTTGAGCCTCTCATTTACCTTTGCAGATGGTCTGGGCGTTGCCGGAACATCTCTGGTCGGACAAATGCTGGGACAAAAGCGTCCCGATCTGTCGGTGGTGTACGGCAAGTGCAGTCAGAGACTGGCATTTACCGTCGCGATCATGCTGGCAAGTATGATCGTGCTGCTGCGCGCGCCGATTGTAAATATATTCCTCGATCCGCAGGCATCGGAGGAGGCGTATGGTCTGGCGCTTCAGGTCATGCTGATCGTTGCGCTGTTCCAGCCCTTCCAGACCAGTGCGGTGGTATTCTCGGGCTGTCTGCGCGGTGCAGGCGATACCAAATATGTTGCCAAGGTCATGCTGATCTGCGTGGCGTTGATTCGTCCGGTGTGTGCGTTCCTGGCGGTCAGAGTATTTCATATGAATCTAATCGGTGCATGGATGGCATCACTGATCGATATGACACTCAGAATGGTATTGGTTGCAAGAAGATTCGGTGGAGGAAAGTGGCATGACATCAAAGTATAAGGTGATCGCATTTGACATGGACGGCACGCTGATCGATTCCATGTATGCGTGGCGCGGTGTGTTCCGTGAGTACATCGACGAAAACGGCTTTGACGAGCCGGAAATTCTTCACGCAAATCCCGAATATCCGGTGACATGGACGGCAAAGCTCCTGAAGGAACAACTCGACGAGCGCGGCATCAGCTATGATGAAGCGGTCGAGGAGATGTACAAGCTGGTGGATCGGCACTACGCAGCGGATGCCTGTGCCAAGGAGGATGCTGTGGCATTTGTGCGCAGCTTGAAGGAAAAAGGATACAAGTTGGCGCTGGCGACGGCTACGCCTATTCGCTATGCCGCTACGGCGCTCAGAAGGTTGGGATTTGAAGGACTGTTTGAGCTGTTGGTAAGCCCGGAGGAGATCGGCTGCGGCAAGGAGAACAAACAATTCTTTGATCGACTGGCGGAGATGATGGGCGTGAAGAATGAGGAGTGCATCATGTTTGAGGATGCACTGTATTCCATTCAGTCCGCCAAAGCGGCGGGCTTTGCGGTCTGTGCCATTCATGATTACTATGCATGGCGCGAATGTGAACAGATCAAAATGCTCGCCGATCGATATATCGCTTGTTATGCTGAACTGCTGGAGGAAATGGACGCCTGATATAAAATTTTGATGCTCAAAACCGTCGACGTGGAAATGCGTCGGCGGTTTGCTTGTGTGGATAACCTTATTGAGGCGGAACAGGCTGCGTTTGGATGGGCTGCGGCTGTGCGGGTTCGGCGGCAGGCAGCATGGCGGAGAGGGGAAGTTGATCGGCGATGGCGGCATCGGTGATCGGGTCGGTCATCATGTCGATGACCTCAGCAAGTGTGCAGACTGGAATGACATTGATGTCTAGATCGCCATAGCGCTCATGTCGATTGGCAGATGGGATGAATACGCGCTTGAGTCTGGCGCGTGCGGCTGCCTGAATTTTCTGAGGAACGCCGCCCACAGGCAGTATCCGTCCGCATACCGACAGTTCGCCGGTCAGCGCCACGTCACAGGCAAGCGGCGTGTTAGTCAGCGCAGACCATCCTGCAGCTGCCATCGCAGCTCCGGCAGAGGGACCGTCTACCGGCATACCGCCGGGAAAATTGATGTGCAGATCGTATAAATCCACAGGCAGTCCCATTTTCCGCAGTACGGTCATGGCGTTTTCGGCGGCAATGCGTGCGGTGCTGGTGCGGCGCAGTGTCTGACCGTGACCTGCGGCAATTTCTTCTTCGTTCACGATGCCTGTTACCTGAAGCTTTCCCGTGCCGTGCACGGCGACTGCTTCGATCGGCATAACTGTGCCCTGATGCGCGCCATGTACGGCAAGTCCGTTGACCAGACCGACTGCCGGAGTTTCTCTTTTCTCGGGAACGGGACGCGCGACGTAGTGACCGCAGTCGATCACCCATTCAATGTCGGAGGTTAGTATGGAAGTGCGTCCTTCCATTTGTGCGGCGCTGACTGCCATCTGTACGATATTGACCGCTTCGCGTCCACTGTCGGAGTATTTGCCGATCATGAGAGCATTTTCTTCAGTGAGGGTATAACCGGCTTTTTCGGCAGCGCCGGAGGCGATGTGTGCCAGTTCTTCTGTCTCCAGCGGACGAAAGAAGATTTCCATACAGCGAGAACGAAGCGCCGGCGGAATGTCGCTGGGTGATCGCGTGGTGGCGCCGACCAGCCGGAAATCAGCAGGCAGTCCGTTTTGAAAGATTTCATGGATGTGGCGCGGCGTGCGTGCGTCGGAGGGATTATAATAAGCACTTTCAAAGCGTACCTTTCGGTCCTCCAGCACCTTGAGCAGCTTGTTCATTTGGATGGGATGCAGTTCTCCGATCTCGTCGAGAAAGAGTATGCCGCCGTGTGCGCGACTGACTGCGCCTTCTTTGGGCTGAGGAATTCCGTTGGCACCGAACTGACCGGCACCCTGGTAGATCGGATCGTGTACGCTGCCGATCAGCGGATCGGCGATGGAGCGTTCATCAAAGCGCACGCAGGTGGCATCCATTTCGATAAAGGGTGCGTTTTCCTGAAAAGGTGTATCTGCCATTTTGCGGGCTTCCTCAAGAACCAGCCGGGCAGCACAAGTCTTGCCGACACCGGGAGGTCCGTAGATAAGAACGTGCTGCGGATTTTTTGAACAGAGCACAGCGCGCAAAGCCTGTATGCCTTCCTGCTGACCGATAATATCCCTCATGCAAACAGGGCGAACACGCTCATTCAGCGGCTCTGTCAGGTGAACACGGCGCATTTGAGTGAGCTTATCCATATCCTGTCGAGAATTTACCGCAGGCTGCGAAGCAGAAGATACGCCGCCCTGCAGCTTGATCTGGCGGTACATATATACGCCGATAAAAATACTGACACCCAATTGGACTAATAGCAGAATTGCAAAAAACAAACCGTATTCCCTCCTATGCGCATAAATTGCACAGATAGTATGCGGAAAAACGATTTGTTTATGCTTTGCAGCGAGTATTTCCATTTGTTAGAGTGCGTATGCGAAGGGAATAAATTATAATTCGCCTGCCAGATCCATGATTACTTCGCCGGCGAGAATAAGTCCTGCGGCAGAGGGCACAAAGGAAATCGAAGCGGGGGTGCGCTGCCCGTGCGGATTGATGGGTTGTTCCTGGGAGTATATTACTTTATGGTGTAATATGCCGCGATTTTTCAACTCTCTGCGCATTACGCGGGAGAGAGGGCAGACAGAGGTCTTGGCGATGTCGGATACTTCAAAACGGGTGGGATTGAGCTTGTTGCCCGTGCCCATACAACTGATGCAGCGCACTCCAAACTTATGACAGCGCTCAATCAGCAGCAGCTTGGAGGAAACTGAGTCAATGGCATCTACTACATAGTCATAGGCGGTCAGATCGATTTGGTCGGCGGTTGAGGCATCGTAGAACAGGTTCAAAGCATGAATCTGCGCTTCGGGATTGATGTCGAGCATACGTTTTTTCATGACCTCTGCCTTGGGCTGACCAATGGTGGAGGTCATAGCGATGAGTTGGCGGTTTATGTTGCTTGCCGCGACCACATCGCCGTCAACGAGAGTGATATGTCCGATCCCTGCACGGCAGAGTGCCTCTGCGGCAAAGGAACCAACACCGCCGATACCGAAGATGATAATGCGCGAGCGAATCAACCGATCTACTGCTTTTTCACCGATCAGTTGAACGGTACGCGAGAGCTGTTCCTTTCGAGAAGATTCATTCATGAGCGATGCTCCTTTCAAGACAGTATGGTTGAGGAGACGATGTTTCCAAACATTGCTTTTTTAAATATTTCGTGTTTATGGGCACAATTTCCTCTTTTTGCTTGCATTTCATTGGCAAGCAGAATATAATTAAAAAGAAATCTAACAACAGATACGATGAAGCGAGGAGTGGAGTGGATATATGAGCATATTGCTGACGGGTGGAGCCGGTTATATCGG
>CAZYQB010000096.1:0-7671 GCA_964649595.1 uncultured Oscillospiraceae bacterium
CCTTGTAATGAGATACTAAATACTCAATCGCCCTGCGATACCCCTCGAATCCCAGACCGATAAAGTGTTCCTCACAAGCAAGCCCGGCATAAGAAATATGACGGAAAGACTCGCGCGCATTGACATCGGAAAGATGCACTTCTACCGCAGGGATCGAGACCGCTTTGAGCGCATCCAGTATGGCAACCGACGTATGCGTATACGCTGCCGGATTGATGACGATGCCGTCCGTCACGCCGTATGCCTGCTGGATCTTATCTACAATCGCACCTTCATGATTGGACTGGAACAGCTCCGCCTCCACGCCGCATTCCCTGCAGCAGTCCAACACATAATTTTCCAGATCCTTGAAGGTGCGTGCTCCATAAATATTCTTTTCACGAATGCCCAACATATTCAGATTGGGTCCATTAACGATCAGCAGCTTCATAAAATCCCTCCATCGCAGCCTGTACAGCCTCTGCCATCAAGCCGGAATTATCCACCGAGCAGCAGGAATACTTTTTGTAAAGCGGGAGCCGTTTTTCATACAGAGCGCTCAATGCACTCATGCCGCCTGCCGAAAGCGGTCGTCCGCCGGTTGCGAGTTGTGCAAGCGGACGTTCGATGAATATGATCTCGCCGTTTTGAGAAAGTGCGCGCATCGTTTCCTCGCGCGTCACTGCGCCGCCGCCGGTCGCAATTACCAAGCCCTTTCCCCTGCCGCATTGCTGCGCCGCCTGTGTTTCGTATCCGCGAAACACATCCTCGCCGTCCTGCGCAAATATTTCGGGAATGCTCTTTCCGGCGATCTCCACAATCAACTGATCCATGTCCACCAGTTCGCGTCCCATCCGCTGTGCAAGCTCTCTGCCGACCGTGCTTTTGCCGCTTCCGGGCATACCCACCAGCACCAGATTTGCCATTTCGGCGCGCATCTTGCCGTATACATACTCAATGCGCTCATCAGCAATGGCTTTTCCGGTAAAATACTCCGCGGCGTACTTCGCCTGTGCCACCAGCATCCAAAGACCATTGGCACAGGGGATGTCTCTCTGCTCCGCCTGCTGCAGAAGTGCGGTGTGAAACGGATTGTAGATCACGTCCAGCACGCCTTCGCATCTGTCAAACGCGCTCAGATCAATCGGGCTTTCCCCGTTCTTCGGATACATTCCCACCGGCGTGGTATTGATGATGACTTCGGCATCGGTATGCTCGGCATACAGCACGTCGTAATTGACGCTTCCACTTCTGGATACCACTACGATCTCACGCGCCTTTAAACGACGCGCCGCTGCCTGCGCGGTCAGCGAAGTACCGCCACTGCCCAGAATAACGACCTTTTTGTCGGTCAGCGAAATTCCCGCGCGATTCGCCATCGAGATAAAGCCCGGCAAATCGGTATTGTATCCGCGCAGCTTTCCGTCTGCGCCCATGACCAGCGTGTTCGCGCTGCCTACTTCATAAACTTCGGGACTGATCTCATCAAGATAAGGCAATACGTCCTTCTTGTAGGGAATTGTGACATTCAGCCCCTTGAACGCACGGCTGAGCATCAATTCCTTCAATTCTTCCGGCGTGACGGCGTACAGTTCATAATTGTAGTCGGCAAGCAGATTGTGAATGGGCTTGGAATAGCTGTGCCCTAGCTTTGCGCCCAGCAGACCATATTCGATCATGTTCCGCCTCCGTTAATTCTCCTGATAGTTGCCCAGGAATACGAATCGCTCGCAGTACTCATCCAGCTCGCACAGCAGCTTGACGACCTCGCTCTCGGCGGTGGATGCTTCAATATCGAAGTGGAAACGGAACTCGAACTCGCTGCCCGGAACCGGACGACTTTCGAGCTTGGTCAGGTTTACGCCCATCGCAGCAAAGCGCGACAGCATACCATACAGTGAACCGGGCTGATGCGGCAGCGAAAGAGTCATGCTGACCTTGTTCGCGCCGGGATAAATCTCCAGTTCACGGCTGATGCAGATAAAGCGGGTGTAATTGTTCTCGCTATTGCTGACGGAAGTGGAGATGGCAGTCAGATCATACAGATCTCCGCACGCACGCGAAGCAATGGCTGCCACGTCATCTCTGTCGGAGTCGGCGACCATCTTCGCCGCCATTGCGGTATTCGAGTATTCATGCACCTTGATGTAAGGATGCGCCTTGAGGAATTCACTGCACTGTGCAATCGCCTGAGGATGAGAATAGATCTCCTTGATGTTTTCCATCAGCATACCGCGCTTACCCAGCAGCACATGATCGATGCGCTGACGCACCGCGCGCACGATATGGAAGCGATGCTTTTCCATCAGATCATATACCTGAGAAACCGATCCGGCAGAACTGTTTTCAATGGGCAGAATACCATAGCGGCACATTCCCTTCTCAACGGCATTGAACACCGCGTCAAAGGTATTAAAGTACATAATGTTGGCAAAATCAAATATCTTATCGCACGCCTGCTGGGAATATGCGCCCTCCGTGCCCTGGCAGGCAACCATTGCACGAGTCGGGAATCTGCCCAGTGTATTGGCACGCGCAGAAGCGATCTTCTCCGCCAGCGGAGAGCCGGTCTTGAGGTAATTGCGCTGGTGATTGCGGCTTACGTCCATCAGCGTGGTATACAGCACCTTGGCGTAACGCTCCAGATCCTCACCTGCCATTTCGGCAACGCGGCACATGACCTGACGCTCACGCGTGCGGTCGAGCACCGGCATATTATTCTCCTGCTTGTACTTGGCAACCTCGATCACGGTTTCCATGCGCTTTTTGAAAAGAGCCACCATCTGCTCATCAATATCGTTGATCTGCTGACGAATTTCATTCAGATCCATCTGTAATTCATCCCCTCTGAATATACTTTATATATTAAACCATTTTGTCCGCAATTGCAAGAGCAATTATTGATTCTATACACGGAACTGCGCGATGAACGATACACGGATCGTGTCTGCCTTCGATGACGAGCCGTTCATTTCCCATTTTTGAGAGAGAAACGGTGTCCTGCTGTCTGGCAATGGAAGGCGTAGGTTTGATGGCGACGCGCATCACGATGGGCATACCCGAGGTGATGCCGCCCAGAATACCGCCGTGATTGTTGGAGGAAGTCACGACCTTTCCGTTCTCCGTCACGCGGAAGGGGTCGTTATGCTCGCTGCCGCGCATTCTTGCTGCCGCAAAGCCTGCGCCGAACTCCACGCCTCGCACCGCCGGGATACCGAACGCCGCACGCGCAAGGCTGTTCTCGATGCCGTCAAACATCGGATCGCCCAGACCGGCAGGAACGCCGATAGCACAGACCTCGATCACGCCGCCCACCGAATCGCCCTGCGACTTTGCTTCCAGAATCCGCGCTCGCATTTTCTCTCCCGCTGCTTCGTCGATCACGGGGAAATCATGTGCGGCGATCACATCCAGAACCGCATCGTTCGGAATGAAAAATCTCTCATCGTCCACATCGGCGATCGACGCAATGTGTGCCCCGATGCGAACGCCCATTTTTTCAAGCAGCTGTATGCACACCGCACCGGCAAAGCAGATGGGCGCAGTCAGTCTGCCCGAAAACTGCCCTCCGCCGCGGATATCATTTTCACCCGCAAATTTGACGGCAGCGGTATAGTCAGCATGAGCCGGACGAGGCATATCGCGCAGCTTGCTGTAATCGCGCGAACGTGTATCGGTATTGTCGATCACCATGCACAGCGGCGCACCGCAGGTTCTGCCCCATTCATTCAGACCGGAGATGATGCGCGGCACATCCGCCTCCCTGCGGGCAGTGGACATGGCGTTCTGACCGGGCGCACGACGCGCCATAAATGCGCGCACCCGGTCCATGTCGATTTCAAGTCCTGCCGGAAGCCCTTCGATCAGGCAGCCGATAGACGGCGCGTGCGACTGACCGAATACGCTTACGCGAATTCTTTCACCGATGGCATTGGACATATTCATTCCTCCGTAAACACGCCGCCCAGCTTTCTATAATCCTCAAAGAAGGTCGGATAGGATTTTGCGACCGCATCCGCCTGACGAATGATGATTTCGCCTTCGGCGACCGTTGCGGCGATCGCCATCGACATAGCGATTCGATGATCGTTAAAGGATCTCACCTCACCGCCGTGAAGCTTAGTCTTACCTCGAACGATCAAGCCGTCCGGCGTTTCCTCCACGTCGCCGCCGAGTGCATTCAGGCATTCGCACATCGCCGCAAGGCGGTCACATTCCTTGATCCGCAGGCGTCCTGCATTATAAAACACCGTTTCACCTTCTGCCTGTGTAGCAACCACCGAAAGAATAGGCACCAAATCGGGAATGTCCGAAGCATCCACGCGTGTGCCGTACAGTTTGCCGTCAGCGCAGCGCATGGAATCGAACACGTGCATCACCGCACGATCACCCTGCACGGACTCGGTATTCAATCCCGTAATGTCTACCGGATTGCCCAGTGCGCGTGCCGCCAGCCAGAATGCCGCATTCGACCAGTCGCCTTCCGCACGCGCCACGCCGGGCGATCTAAAGACCTGATTGCCGGGGATATCATAGCCGCCCAGCACCGATCTGATCTCCACGCCGAACTGCTTGAGCGCAGCGATGGTCAGCGCGATATAGCTGCCAGATTCAACCTCTGTGGTAAAGCGGATAAAAGAGGTTCGCGGCAGCGCAGGCAGCACAAAGAGCAAACCGCTGATGTACTGCGAGCTGACATTGCCCGGCAGCATATACATACCGTCCTCAATATTTCCCTCAACGGTCATGGGAACATTGTCGGAGGATACCTTCACGCCATGCAGACGCATCGCACGGGTGAGCACTGTATTCGGACGCTCGGGCAATCTGCCGCTGCCGATAAAGTGGATTTTGGAGCCCTTCGCCATGCGCGCTGCAATAGGCAGCATAAAACGCAGTGTGGAGCCGCTTTCACCGCAGTCGAGCGTGGCTGCGCGTCTTTCATTCCAGTTTATGGGCGTTACATGATAGCCCTCGGACACGCGCGTCACCTCTGCGCCCAGTGCACTCAGGCAACGCGCCGTCGCCTCAATGTCGGCGGAAAGCTGCGCGATCTCCACGGTACAAGGCGCATCAGCCAGCGCCGCACAGATCAGCAGACGATGCGCGCAGGACTTGGAGGCAATTGCCGAAACCACGCCGCCGAGCTTTCCGCGCGAAATATGAATATCCATACTGCTTTTACTTCCTTTAACAACTCATTTTTAAAAATTTATTTTGCCTGCCCACTCAGCCAGCTCGCTTACGGGCACCTTTACCAGACTGCACTTCCCGATTTTTTCGGGTACGACCAGTGTGATCTGACCGCCGCGGCGTTTTTTATCCACCATGGCAACCGATGCCAGCTGCTCAGGCGTATAGGGATTTTCTATGGGAAGAGAATACTTCTGCACCGCCTGCGCGATTTTTTCCGTCAGATCGGTTTGGGAATATCCCTTTTTCCATGCAGCGCGCGCAATGAGCATCATGCCGATGGAAACGCCTTTGCCATGGGTAATGGTGAAGTTCGAATTTTTCTCCACCGCATGACCGAGCGTATGACCGAGATTGAGCAGTTGTCTGCTGCCGGTGTCAAATTCATCCTCTGCCACCACGTCGCGCTTGATGCTTACGCACCTTTCGATGATGTTCTCCATGTTCTCCAGCAGCTCGCCGCGGCGCATGATCTCGAAAAGCTCTTCATCGGCAAGGATGCCGTATTTGATGATCTCGGCGGCGCCGTCGCCCAACAGATCATCATTCAATTTTTCCATCACATCGCAGTCGATCAGCACCAGCGAAGGTTGGCAGAATGCGCCTGCCATGTTTTTAGCAGCTTTCAAGTCAACCGCCGTTTTGCCACCCACTGAGGAATCCACCGCTGCCAGCAGCGTGGTGGGAATCTGCACAAAGCGGATGCCTCGCGCGTATACCGCCGCCGCGAAGCCTGCCATATCGCCTGTCACGCCGCCGCCGAGCGCCACTACGATGTCGCCGCGCGTGAGCTGATGCTCCGCCATGTATTCCAGCATATCGCTCAGAGTGCTCAGATTTTTGGACTGCTCTCCGTTTGCAAACACAAATTTATGCACAGTAAAGCCGGCGTTTTCCAGCGATTTCTGCACGGTGTCCGCGTACAGTTCATTTACAATATCATCGGTGATGAGCGCAGCGGTACATACGCCGGTCACTTCGGCGATATGCTGCCCTGCATCCTTGAGCAAATCGCGCCCGATCAGTATGTCATAATTTTTGGAAGCATGAACCTCTACACGGCGCATTTTTCCGTCCTCCCGTTTTGCTATGTTTGATGATGTTCCAAAAGTCTCCCTCACCGAGGGCACCTGAATCACTCATCCAGCATTTCCTTCATTTCCCTGCCCTCTCTGAGCAGGTTCTTGAGCGCGACCGCATCGCCGCTTGCCAGTGCATCGCGATACTCACACAATCTATCGATCATTCCCTGCACTTCGTGAAGCAGCGGCTCGCGGTTATCCATAAACAGCTCGGTCCACATATGCTCGTTAAGCAGTGCAACGCGCGTCATATCCTGAAAGCTGCCCGCCGAAAAACCCTTGTGCTTGAGTGCCATTTCGGTTTTGACATAGGCGCTGGATACAACGTGCGCCATCTGCGATGTATAGCCGATGATCTCATCATGCGCTTCGGGCGTAGTGAAGCGCACTCTCAAAAAGCCGATCTCCAGAAAGAAATTCTTCGCCCAGACGCGCTCCTCAATGGAACACTCCGATGCAGGCGTCAGGATCATCGATGCACTTTCAAACAGATCATCCTTGGAATAGCTGAAGCCCGAAAATTCGCGTCCTGCCATCGGATGACCGCCTATAAATTTCCACTTTGCGTTCTTTGCCAAGGCATCAATGGGCGTGCAGACCACCTGTTTTACGCCGCCGCAGTCGAATACGCGCGTTCCTGCTGCAAAGAGATGCTGCTTCTCGGTGATATATCTGACGATCTGCGCCGGAAACAGCGCCACGATGACCACATCACAATTCGGGATCTGTTCATCGGTGAGCCGACCGTCGATTGCGCCGATCAGCTCTGCCTTTTTCATTTCGCTTTCTTTCAGGTCGATGCCCAGCACGGTATGCTTGGTGTGCATTTTGATCGAGCGCGCCATAGAGCCGCCGATCAGACCCAATCCAACAATGCCGATCTTCATAGCCGTTCACTCCCTGCTCTTATTCACGAATGTCACGCGCCGAATAGGGCAGAATATTTCTTACGCAGTTTGCCAGCTCGTCGAACGCATCGGGCGTAAGCGACTGCGCACCGTCGCACAGCGCGTGCTTGGGATCGTTGTGAACCTCGATGATCAGACCGTCCGCACCGGCTGCGGCTGCCGCCAATGCCATGGGCTTGACCAGCTTGGACTTTCCGGTGCCGTGACTGGGGTCAACAATGACCGGCAAATGAGTCAATCCATGCAGCACGGGGATGGCAGAAATATCCATCGTGTTTCTGGTTGCCGTTTCAAAGGTGCGGATGCCTCGCTCGCACAGTATGACGTTTTCATTGCCGCCTGCCATAATGTACTCGGCGCTCATCAGCAGCTCCTGCAGGGTATTTGCCAGACCGCGCTTGAGCAAAATGGGCTTCTTGGTAGCGCCCAGCTCTTTCAAAAGCTCAAAGTTCTGCATATTGCGTGCGCCGACCTGGATCACGTCCACATCCTTGAACAGAGGCAGATGT
>CAZYQB010000097.1:0-7624 GCA_964649595.1 uncultured Oscillospiraceae bacterium
AAAATCCGCAGGTTTCTTTTTTAAACGCCTTGACATTCGGTCTCTTCCGTTTTATCATCAACATAGTGCGTTTCTTCATTTTATACCCATTTTATGCTGTACTCCACAACATCAAAAAGGAGAACGAAATCATGCTGTATCCGCACAATCAAGACGAAAAATTGACCCGCGAATTGTTTGAGAATCCCGGCAGCGAATATCGCTGCACCCCGTTCTGGGCATGGAATGCCAAACTCGAAAAGGACGAACTGCTGCGTCAGATCGAAGTATTCAAGGAAATGGGCATGGGCGGCTTCCATATGCACTCTCGCTCAGGCATGGCGACCCACTACCTGAGCGAAGATTTCATGGATCTGGTCAAGGCGTGCCGCGACAAGGCGCTTGAAGAGGATATGCTCTGCTGGCTGTACGACGAGGACCGCTGGCCCAGCGGCGCCGCAGGCGGATTGGTCACAAAAGATCGCCGCTACAGCACCCGCCACCTGCTCTTTACCCCCACCCCCTACGGACCGGGCGGCATGGGCGACCGCACCGACATCGGCTCCAGCTCAATGGGTACTCGTCAGGAAAACGGCACGCTGCTGGCAAAGTATCACGTCACGCTCAAGGACGGCGTGCTTGCCTGCTATGAGCGTGTAGATAATGACTGTCCGCTTCCCGAAGGCGCGTGTGCATGGTATGCATACCTTGAAATCAGCGCCGCCTCTCCGTGGTATAACAATGAGACCTACCTCAACACGCTCGATCCTAAATCAGTCGAAAGGTTCGTCGAGGTCACTCACGAAGCCTACAAAAAGGCGATCGGCGAGAGCTTTGGCGGCATAGTGCCCGCCATCTTCACTGATGAGCCGCAATTCTCCCGCAAGCAAACGCTGGGCTTTGCCGACGAAAAGAAGGACATTACTCTCCCCTTCACCGATGATCTGTGCGACACCTTCCGCCAGACCTACGGCGAAGAGCTGCTCGACCATCTGCCCGAGCTGTTCTGGGATCTGCCTGACGGCAAGGTCTCGGTCATCCGTTATCATTATCACGACCACATTGCCGAGCGCTTCGCCGCCGCATTTGCCGACACTATCGGAAATTGGTGCAAAGATAATAACATCATGCTGACCGGTCATATGATGCAGGAGCCTACGCTGGATTCTCAGACCGGTGCGCTGGGCGAAGCAATGCGTTCCTACCGTTCCTTCCAGCTTCCCGGCATTGATCTCCTGTGCGACCGTCACGAATACACCACCGCCAAGCAGGCTCAATCCGCTGCCCACCAGTACGGTTATCCGGGCGTTCTTTCGGAGCTGTACGGCGTGACCAACTGGGACTTTGACTTCCGCGGTCACAAGCTGCAGGGCGACTGGCAGGCCGCACTGGGCATCACCGTGCGCGTGCCCCACCTGAGTTGGTATTCGATGGGCGGCGCCGCCAAGCGCGATTATCCGGCTTCCATCAGCTATCAGATTCCGTGGCACAAGGAATACACCTATATCGAGGACTACTTCTCCCGCGTGAACACTGCGCTTACCCGCGGCAAGCCTTCGGTTCATGTCGGCGTCATTCATCCGATCGAAAGCTACTGGCTGCACTGGGGTCCGAGAGAGCAGACCGCTGCCATCCGCGATGAGATGGACGACAATTTCCTGAACATCACCAACTGGCTGCTCACCGGTCAGATCGACTTCAACTACATCTCCGAATCGCTGCTGCCCGATCAGTGTACAAAGGGCAGCGCACCGCTTTGCGTCGGACAGATGCAGTATGATGCCATCGTCGTTCCCGCGTGCGAAACGCTGCGCACCTCCACCATCGAGCGTCTGGAAGCTTTCCGCGCCGCAGGCGGCAAGCTGATTTTCGCCGGACGCGTGCCTGCGCTCATCGACGCAGTCCCCTCCGACCGCGCCGAAAAGCTGGCGGCTGATTCCCTGTGCATTCCGCTGACCAAGGTCGAAGTGCTCAACGCACTGAGCGATGAACGTGAACTGGACATCCGCGACAGCCGCGGCTCGCGCACATCCCGCCTGCTGTATCAGATGCGTATTGACAACGACTGCCGCTGGCTGTTCGTCTGTCAGGCGCGCAATCCGCGCAACAAGGATGTCACCGACCCCGACCGCTACGAGCTGCGCCTGAAGGGGCGCTGGACGGTCGAGAAGTGGGATGCACTGACCGGTGAGATCGATACCATCGAGCAGAAGATCATCGGCGATACCACCTATATCTATCAGCGTCTGGATGCTCACGACAGCCTGCTCTTAAAGCTCGTTCCCGGTGCATCCGCCGAATCCGTTTCTGCGCCTGCTCCCGTTAAACTGACCGAAATGCGCGCACCGGTCTGCGCTCGCGTCGAATTGTCCGAGCCGAATGTACTGCTGCTCGATCAGGCGGAATATTCGCTGGACGGCGAAGCATGGAACGAAAGTGAAGAGCTGCTGCGCGCCGACAATAATGTTCGTACCCGTCTGGGCTGGACGCTCAGAACGGCGCACTTTGCACAGCCGTGGGTCACTGCCGGTCAGGATACCGGCGATGCACCGCACACGCTCGCATTGCGTTTTACCATCGACAGCCGCATTGCCGTATCCGGCGCAAAGCTAGCAATGGAGGACAGTCAGTATGCCTCCATCACGCTGGACGGTCAGTCTGTTGAGGTCATCACCGACGGATGGTACACTGACAAGGCGATCAAGACCATCCCGCTGCCTGATTTTTCCGCAGGGATCCATGAGCTGATCGTCACCTTTGATTTCAAGCGCGAGGTCAATCCCGAATGGATGTACCTGCTGGGCGATTTCGGCGTTGTACAGCATGGCTCCACCGCACATATCACCGAACCGGTACGCACTCTGTACTACGGCGACTGGTGCCCGCAGGGTCTGCCCTTCTACGGTGGAAATGTGACCTACATTATTCCCTGCGAATCCGGCGAAAACGGTCTGACCGTGGAAACACCTCAGTACCGCGGCGGTCTGATTCGCGCCTCTTTAGACGGAAGGGATGCCGGACGCATCGTCTATGCGCCCTACAGACTACACATTGACGCAGAAGCAGGCAAACACGAGCTGCGCCTGACCGTATACGGCAACCGCGTCAACAGCTTTGGTGCACTGCATCACTGCAACACCTCGCTCTCATGGCATGGTCCGGGCGCATGGGAAAGCAAAGGCAGAGAGTTCAGCTATGAATACCGCCTCAAGCAGTGCGGTCTGCTGATCGCGCCGCGCCTGTACAAATAATCACAACACGAACAGGAAGGTGTCCTCATGGCGAAGAAGCCGCATAAGAAACATCCGCATCACCAACAGCGCAACAGTACGGCGGTCAATGTGCTGCTTACGCTCCTTCTGCTGTTGGCAACGGCATTGACAGCAGCCCTGCTCATCAAGCCCGCAATACTGTTTGCCAATCCTTTGACCGAACTCTTCGTCACGGCGACGCCTTCTCCGCAGCCTACGCTCACACCAACTCCTTCACCCTCGCCCACGCCGATTCCCACACCCACACCTGAACCTACGCCCACACCTGAACCTACGCCCACGCCCGAGCCTACGCCGGTCGATCTGGAGCTGCCTTACTATATCGAAGTGGATAGAGGTATGCAGGTGGTACGCGTATACACCATCGGCGAGGACGGCTATTACTCTTTGCTGGTGCGGCAGATGATCTGCTCGACTGACAGCTTCGGCTACAAGCCCAAAAACGGTATGTATAAGCTGGACGGTGAAAAGAAGCCGTGGCTTATCACGCTGATCCCCGGCAGCTATGCGCAGTACGCCACCCGAATCTCCAGCACCATACTATTCCACTCGGTCACCTACGAGCTGCTCTATCCTGATACGCTCAACGAGGAAGAATACTACAAGTTGGGTCAAAATGTGTCTGCCGGATGCGTTCGTCTGACGGCAGCAGATGCCAAGTGGATCTACGACAACGTACCGCCCGGAACGCCGGTGTGCTTCATGGAAGGCGAGCGCGACGAGGAGTTGCTCAAAGAGCTTGCACCGCCGTCTCTCAAAAGCGGCAACTGGGACCCCACAGATCCGCGCGAGAACAACCCTGACTACGACCCCTCCTATGCAGCGCGTTTCCCTGAGGTCACCCCGGCGCTCGGCGTAACCCCCGCGCCCACCGAACCGTGGACGCCTCTGGTTCACGCATCCCCCGTACCGGATTGATTTGTGATTGTGCAGATCTGCCCGATCCAGACAGCATTTGCTGAATTGGTCGGGCAGATCTATTTATAAGGGCTTTTCGTTAGAAATTACCGCCATTAGCAGGGAGTGGACATCATGAAAAAATCGTACTGGATCGATGCGCAGCACAGAAAAACCACCGAAAGTCATCCGGTCTATTCAACACAGACCGGTTTTGACGCAAAATATCTTCGGCGCCATCCGATAGACATGGCTACTTCAAAGATACACCGGATAATCGCGCAATGGGAGGATTACAGAAGATGGTCTCCCGAAAAGAAGCAGGCAAACAGAGATAATCTTTCAAAGCTCCTCATCGGCTTTCCTTATGACGTCAGAAAATTATTGGATCGTTTCGGGCACCCCCGCCAAAGCAGCTGCTCATTTCCCAATGTATCCGACCTCAACCTATCCATTTCAGCAAACGAGCATGAATATCTTGAAGCAACATATTCAATTCATGAACCGATCCATGAATCGTTTGCTCGCACCTCCACCCGCTGCACCTGCTTTCTCTATGATCCGCTTGAATTAATTGAGCAATCCAAGGATTTTACCGAGTTTATGGACCTTGTTTGGTTTAATCAAGGCGGCAAGGAGAATCCAGAAAACGAAACTCTGCTCAGAGAGGTCGTTTTGAAATTCTTTGACCTTCCGGATTTCAGAGAAAGCGCCGCCTTCGCCCTGCCATCCGATTTCTTGCAGGGAAAAAAGAAGATCGCCCCTCAGACCTTCCTGTGCAATCCCTGTATTTCCTCTGCCGAAATTCCTTTTGGAATCACCGAAATCGGAAAGCTGGCTTTTGCAGGCTGCTGCAATCTGAGCATCCTTTCTCTTCCTGCAAGCATCAGGCGCATCGGCGATGCTGCATTTGCTTACTGCCGTAGCTTGAAAAAAATCATTGTCCCCGAAGGCGTAACCGAAATCGGAGACTCTACCTTTAAAAGGTGTACCTCCCTTGAAACGATCATTCTCCCGAAAAGCCTGCGGCTCATCGGAAACAATGCTTTTCAGGGCTGTACTCAGCTGAAACAAATCATTCTTCCCGAAAATCTGGAATCCATCGGTGAAGAAGCCTTTTGCTGCTGCCTGAATCTTGAATCCATCACCATTCCAAATGCCGTACGTTCTATTGAATACGGCACATTTTGCAATTGCCGCAAACTTAAATCGGTTCTGCTGCCGCACGGCATCACGTCAATCGGCAAAAAATCATTCTCTACCTGCAGCATTCTTCACTCCATCAACATTCCCAATACCGTGTGCAGCATCGGTACGAGGGCATTTGCACACTGCCTGAAGCTGCGGTTGGCTTCCCTGCCGGACAGCATTAAAACACTCGGAGAAGGTGCTTTTTATTCCTGTCAGTCGCTGATGCTATCCACCCTTCCGAAGGATATACTCGTTATCAATGAGCATACCTTCAGCGACTGTCGGGAAATCGAATCACTTCGCCTTCCGGATCATCTTGAATTCATCGGCAGCAAAGCATTCCAGTATTGTTCCAATCTGAAATCCATCACTCTGCCGGACAGCGTTCGAGAAATCGGAGAATCAGCTTTTTTCTGCTGCAGAGAACTTATCTCCATCAACATTCCCGATAAAGTAACTGCTCTCTCCGCCGATACATTCAACAGCTGTCATCACCTGCGTCATATCGTCGGTGCAATCGAAAAAATCCCCGAGCACCTCAAAACGGACGCCCTCATCGGCTTTGCGCAGAATGAACAGATGTATCCTCAGCACATCCAGGAAAGCTACTATACCTATCTGACCGAGAACGTGGAACAAGCCTTCGATCTTGCCATAAAATATCCCCAGATGATTTTTCTGCTTTGCCGCCAAAAGCTGATCGATACTCGGCATTTTGACGTCCTTCTTAATATCGCCGTTCAGATGAAAAATATTGAATTGACTGCGCTGCTGCTCGAATACAAGTCCTCTCACCTTACTTCTGAAGCTGTTCCCGGCAGCGACTTATCGCTGGATTGACCGGCTTCTGCGACATAACCGCATAATTAAAATCTCCCTGTGACATCACAGGGAGATTTTTATATCAGCATGAGCGTTTCTGCTCAGGCAGTGACAATTTTGTTGGCGCTGTGGAGGTTGAGCATATCAACAGCCTGTTCGCGCATTTTGTATTTAAGAATCTTGCCTGCGGCATTCATCGGGAACTCGCTGACGAATGCAACGTAGCGCGGCACCTTATGCTTTGCCATATGATCGCGCACATACTGCTTGATCTCGTCCTCAGAGGACTGCTCGCCGGGCTTGAGGATAACGCACGCCATGATCTCTTCGCCATAGTCCTTGTCGGGTACGCCAATGACCTGTACGTCACTGACCTTCGGATGCGTATAGATGAAATCCTCGATCTCCTTGGGGTAAATGTTCTCGCCGCCGCGGATAATCATATCCTTGATGCGTCCGGTGATCTTGTAGTTGCCGTCGGGCAGACGGCGCGCCAAGTCACCAGTGTGCAGCCAGCCGTTTTCGTCGATGGCGGCAGCAGTGGCTTCAGGCATCTTGTAATAGCCGCGCATAATGTTGTATCCGCGCGCTACAAACTCGCCGTCTACGTTGTCGGGCAGATCCTCGTAGGTTTCGGGATCGACGATCTTGCACTCAACGCCGAAAATGGCAGAACCGACGGTGTTGACTCTCGTTTCGATGGAGTCAGTGGTCTTGCTCATCGTGCAGGCCGGGGAAGCTTCAGTCTGTCCGTAGGTGATGCATATCTCATCCATGTGCATCTTCTCGATGACCTCGCGCATGGTCTTGATCGGGCAGGGACTGCCTGCCATGATGCCGGTACGCATATAGCTGAAGTCAGTCTTAGCAAAGTCCTTATGACCGAGCATCGCAATGAACATGGTCGGAACACCATGGAAAGCGGTGATCTTTTCCTGCGTGATGCAGGCAAGACCCTTAGTGGGCGAGAATGCCGGAATAGGCGACATGGTAGTGCCGTGGGTCATAGAGGCTGTCATCGCCAGAACCATGCCGAAGCAGTGGAACATGGGCACCTGGATCATCATGCGGTCCGCGGTAGACAGATCCATGCAGTCGCCGATCGCCTTGCCGTTGTTGACCACGTTGTAGTGGGTCAGCATGACGCCTTTGGGGAAGCCGGTAGTGCCGGAGGTGTACTGCATATTGCACACATCATCCTTCTTGATGCTGCGTGCGCGTGCGCGTACCTCGGAGATCGGTGTCTGATCCGCCAGATCGATCGCTTCATCCCATGTGTAGCAGCCGGGCATCTCACAATCAACGGTGACGATGTTCTTGAGTCTCGGCAGGCGCTTGCTATTGAGCTGTCCGGGTTTAGAGGTTTCCAGCTCGGGACACAGCGTTTTAATGATGCCCATATAGTCGCTGTCCTTATAGCCGTCGATCATGACCAGCGTATGCGTATCGGACTGACGCAGCAG
>CAZYQB010000098.1:0-7605 GCA_964649595.1 uncultured Oscillospiraceae bacterium
ATGTTGCCCAGGAAGTAACTGATGACCGCGATCAGAACCCAGAATACGAACTGCATGATGATGGCCTCCTCGAATGTAGGTTGTATGGGGAATATGTGAACAGCGCTTACTGTTCGTCCTTGTTTCTCTCGCGCATGATGAAGCGCAGCGGTGTGCCCTCAAAGCCGAATGCCTTGCGGAACTGGTTTTCCAGATAGCGCTCATAGGAGAAGTGCATGAGCGTCTCGTCGTTGATGAAGAACACGAAGGTCGGGGGATTGGTGTCCTGCTGAGTGGCGTAGTAGATCTTGAGGCGGCGTCCGGAGGATGCGGGCGGCTGCAGTGCTGCCTGTGCGTCGGTCAGGATATCATTGAGAAGTCCGGTGGTGATGCGGCGCGACGCTTGAGCGTATACATTGCGCACCATGTCGATCACATTACCGGTGCGCTGACCGGTCAGGGCGGAAATGAACATGATCGGGGCGTATTCCATGAACTTGAGCTCCTTGCGGATTTCCTTAATATACTCATTCATGGTGCCGGTCTCTTTTTCAACAGCATCCCACTTGTTGACGATGATGACGGCAGGCTTGCCCTGTTCGTCGATGTAGCCTGCAATCTTGCTGTCCTGCTCGGTAACGCCCTGCTGAGCATCGATCAGCAGCAGCGCCACATCGCAGCGGTCAATGGCGGCAAGAGAGCGAACGACGGAGAAGCGCTCGAGCGACTGATACTCGATCGACTTGCGCTTGCGGATACCGGCGGTGTCGATGATGACGAATTCCTCGTCGTGATCGACGAAGCGGGTGTCGATGGCATCTCGGGTAGTGCCGGCGATGTCGGAGACCATGACGCGTTCCTGACCGAGAATGCGGTTGACCAGCGAACTTTTGCCTACATTGGGCTTGCCCACGACAGCGATCTGAACGGCAGGATTTTCCGGCTGCAGATCGGCTTCATCGGGGAAATGAGAAACGATCTCGTCCAACAGATCACCGAAGTTCATCAGATTGACGCTGGAGATGGCGATGGGATCACCGATACCCAATGCATAAAAGTCATAGATGTTGTCAGTCATGGAAACCTTGTCGATCTTGTTGACGACCAGCAGGATGGGCTTGCGGCTGCGGCGCAGCAGATCGGCAACCATTTCGTCATCGGAGGTCAGACCCTGCTTGCCGTCCACGAAGAACAAAATAACATCGCAGGTCTCGATGGCGATTTCTGCTTGGCGGCGCATCTGCTTGAGAAGCGGATCTTCGCTGGTGGGATCGATACCGCCGGTATCGATCATGGTGAAATGATGGTTCTGCCACTCGCAGTCGGCGTACACGCGGTCGCGGGTCACGCCGGGGGTGTCCTCGACGATGGCGATGCGATGACCTGCCATCTTGTTGAAGAAGGTCGACTTGCCTACGTTGGGTCTGCCGACGATTGCAACCAGAGGTTTAGCCATGGTGATATGTCCTCCCAATATTCCCTGAAAGTTAGAAAAAACTAAAATCGTTCTGAAATTATGCGTGCATGAGCGCCTCGAGCAGATCTTCGCCGCGGCGACCGACCTTAACGATCGGAACACCGATGCGTTTTTCTGCTTCTTCAAGCGTCATATCGTCAAGGAACACATCTTCGAACTCGCGCAGCATGCATTCGGTGATGAGTAGGCGGTCTGCATCGATGCCTTTCAACTCGCGGATCAGATCGGAGCCGGTCAGAAGTCCCGATACGGTAACGCTCGGTCCGAAGAAGTGATTTTCAATCGGAATGACCTGTACTTCAACACCCGGAATTTCGAAGCGGCGCATAAGGCTCTTCATAAACGGAGCCACCGATACGCCTGTTGCAACTGCCAGACGAGCAGGACGGGCAGTAGATAGATCAGCATCCTCAAAAGCGTATTCCATTTCGGTTTCCAGAAGGCGCATAAGACCTACGCCATTTTCGATCTGGGGATAGTCCTCATAACGCTCGTCGGCGGGAATGTGCACGCCTGCCTGAACGTAAAATTCATCCGATGCAGACACGAAGGAAGTGCCCAGCTTTTTGAGGTATTTATCCTGCCATTTTGCCACCGATTCAACGACAGTGCGCGCCTCTGCCTTGTTGAACTTACGAAGGGGACACAGACCTTCGCGGTGTCCGGTCAGACCTACTGGTACCAGCGCCAACGACTGACACGCCGGATAGAGCGCAGCAAGTTGCTCAACGGTGCGTTTGAGTTGTTCGCCGTCGTTGATGCCCGGGCAGAGAACCGCCTGTGCATGGAAGGTAAGACCTGCGGTCTTGAGCTTGTTGAGTTGGCTCATGATCTTGGAGGCAAAAGGAGTTCCCAGCATTTTCGCGCGCAGTGTGCCGTCGGTTGCGTGCACTGAGATGTAAAGTGGTGCGGCGCGGCGGGCAATGATACGGTCAAGCTCTTTGTCGCTCACGTTGGTCAGGGTCACGAAGCTGCCCATCATCAGCGACATACGCCAGTCGTCGTCTTTGACCTTGAGAGAAGGACGGACATCCTTGGGCAGCTGATCGACGAAGCAGAACATACACTTGTTGGCGCAGGAGCGCAGCGGCGACATCAGTTGGGTTTCAAACTGAAGCCCCAGCGGCTCATATTCATCTTTTTCCAGTTCGTATTCGATTTCTTCATTGTTGCGGCGGATCACGATGTTCATCTGTTCGGTGCAGCAGAAGGCTTCGTAATCGATCCAGTCCACGATGTTTTCACCGTTGATGCTCAGAAGCGCGTCGCCCGGCTGGATACCGAGCTGCTCGGCGATGCTTTCCGGCAATACGGCAGCGATAGTGTGCGGCATATTGTAAATCTCCATTCGCTGGCATAATACTACATACTATATTATGTATCATCCAGTGAATTTCGTCAATGGAGGTTTCCTTTAAAAGTCTAATTTTCTGAATGAAATTTAAAAAGGAAATGATCGGAAGCGAAAAAAGGAACCACAGCGCTCACAAATCGGCGGCGGATCCTTTTTAAAGCTATGCATTTTTCTTCATTCTGAAAAGGGCGGTGTGCATGACGATGATTGAGGGCTGATCCTGTTCTACGCTTATCTGCCGCTGAATGGATGCGGCGCTGTCCGGATGATTCATGTCAGAAAGGGCAAGGGCTGCTGCCTTACGGATCGATGCGAGAGGGTCTCGCAGCAGTTGAAGCAGTGCATGATAGGCAAGATCATCGCTGCAAAAGCCCAGCGCGCGGACGGCATCAAGGCGTACTGATTCCCGTCGGTCGTTGAGCAGCGTCAAAATGGCGCAGGTGTGTTTTCGTTTGATCATTTTTTCGAGACGATGCTGATGCCTTCGTTCCAGATAATGAGCAATTTTTTCCTTGAAGCCCATGTTTGCCCGATGCCCCCTTTCCGTCTGTATGCAGGACGTTTATCTGATTTATATGATAACGCGTAAGTATGTCAAAAAAACGTCCCGCGGCAGGATATAATCTGAAAATATCCCGGTTTGCAGAACGTTTTGTGCGGAAAATATGAAGCTGTCTGGAGATTGGATCTATGCGTAGCGTGCAGCGATGGCGGCATGAGCAGCCTTCTTGAGTGCGGTGATTTCTTCAGTGGTGGGTGTATCGTCAGGATACTCGGCAAGCTGAGGAACAAAGGGATTATCGGTCAGATCAGCACCCGTCAGCATTTCGACCCATACCAGACCGAGCAGATAGCGACCATGCGTCCAGCTGGCGTGGAAACCGTCGCGGTTGAGTGAACGCTTGCCTGCAGAGTAGTCGAAGATGGGGTAGGAACGGGCGATCTGCATAGCATCGCCGCAGGGAATGATGCGTGCGCCGCCGATTGCTTCGGCAGCCTTGTCGTAGCATTCGCGCAGTCTGTTGTACATCTGGATCTGATCGCGATCATAGAAAATGAAGGCGTGATGACCGCTGGTGGTCTCGTATGCCCATGTTTCGTGGATCAACTGCTCAGCATGAGGAGCATACTTCTTGACATACTCAGACAGGCGGGTAAGATGCGGCTGATAGGTGTTCCACATACCGCTGAAGTGGCTTGCCTGCTGCATGGTGACGAAATCCCAGTCCTCTTCTTCGAGTGCTTCGCGGATAGAAGCGGCGCGGCTGGGATAGCCGGTCTTGGTATACTGATAGGCAACGTTGTCCTCGGTGGCGTTCTTATCGTGCAGCTCAAGCGGGCAGCCGCCGATGTAGAGGTTTCCGATCATCAGATCGATGCCGGATGCAGCGGCAATCTGGGGGATGTAGGTTCTCGCGTCATCCGAGAAGCTGTTGCCGATAGCAAGTACCTTAATCATGAGGATAATGCCTCCCTTATATTTTTATAATGTCCTGCGTATACAGAGAGCAGTACATACATCAGCAGGCATTATAGCACAATCGGCAACGGAATAAAAGTGTGCTTTTGATGAGTTTTTATGAAAGGAATCGACTGTTTTTTCAGTGTCGCAATAGATTCAGAATGATGAGCAGAACCACTGCGCCTCCGGTAGCGATCAATAAGCTCCACAGATTAAAGCCGCTTACGCCGCCCCATCCGGCGAGATTTGCCAGATATCCGCCGATCAGGGCACCTACGATGCCCACAACAATATTGGCAGGCGCACCCATATGAGAATCCTTGCCCACGATCATACTGGCGATCCATCCGGCGACTGCACCAAATACGAGCCATAGAAGAAGATTCAAAATCATAATGCACATTCCTCCTGAAGTGTTTTGAGGGTCCATGCAAAGTATGCGCTGACGGCGAGAAAAGTATGCCCTGCGCAATGAAGCGGTTGGAAATATGATAAGATTGACTTTGTGGCATTTCCGATTTATAATTTAACATAACAGAGCAGTTAAAACATCCTTGAGGAGGAATGGCATGAATACGCAGCATTTGAAGTATGCCATCGAGGTGGAGCGCACCGGATCGATCACGCAGGCGGCGGAAAATCTGTACATTGGTCAGCCGAGTTTGAGCAAAGCGATCAAGGAGCTGGAGGATTCGCTGGGTATTGTGATATTCAGGCGCACCAGCAAGGGTGCCGTTCCTACGGAGAAGGGGGCGGAGTTTCTCAGATATGCTCGAACGGTTATGGTGCAGATCGAGAAAATGGAGATGCTGTATCGCCCGAACTGCCCGGATCGGCAAGCGCTGGCACTGTCCGTTTCGCGTGGAAGCTATATGGCTCAGGCAGCTGCGGAGTTCATATCCGGCATGGATACCGCGCAGGAGACCGATGTACAATGGCGCGAAACTACGCCGCTGCAGGTGATGAACGATGTGATTCGCGGTCAGGCAAGACTGGGCGTGCTGCGGTATGCGCGCAGAGATGAGGCATATTTTGCGGATTATCTGGCAGGACATTCGCTGAAAGCCGAGCCGATATGGGATTTTGAATGTATGCTGACCTTCTGCAAAACGCATCCGCTGTGCAAAAAGTCGTCTGTTACTGCTGAAATGCTCGCACCTTATGTGAAGGTCGTCATGAAAGAGGAAAATGCGCCGAATGTTCCGATCAGAACGCAGGAGCATGGGGAAGAGCAGCTGTGCGAAAGGCGCATCTGCGTAAATTCGCGTATCAATCAACTGGAGTTGATCGCGCGCATTCGCGGCGCATATATGTGGTGTGAAGCACTGCCGGAAGAGATTGTTGAGCGATACGGCTTGATCCAGCGCAGATGTGGTATGGAAGGGGAGTGTTTCCGAGACGTGCTGATCTATTTACAGGGACATGAATTTACTTCTGTCGAAAAAGCGTTCATTGATAAGCTGTACGAATGCAGAAACAGGCAAGCGTTTCGCTGATGATTGTGAATGAGTATATTCTTTTAAGGAATAGTGTGTTTTTAGAAGGAATTTTATAAATGGATGGCGAAATCTAAATATGCGGCGCGGCATGGTTGGGTTTGAAGCGTAGAAAATTCAGTTTTTTGCCCGAAATTTGCCCGAAAAAAGATGTGTTTGAGCAAAAAATGATGCTTGAATCGGAACTAAATATTCAGAGAAGGAATGGCAGAGCGAGCTGAATAAAGATGCTACGAATCTTGAATTGACGCGGAATAAACGAAAACGTAATATTAAATGAATGTCGAAATGCAGTATTGGCATTTGAAAAGTTAAGGTTTCTTTGGTAGAATAGGTGTGATAGAGAGGATTTCGCTAAAATGCGTGGAAATCTGTGAATTCATTCTCGATTTCATTCTTTTAAGGAAGGGATTTATTATGAGCAACAAAGTAACCATCATTGGCGCGGGCAGCGTTGGTTCCACCATCGCCTATACGCTGGCGAGCAGCGGCATTGCCTCGGAGATCGTCATGATCGACGTCAATACCAAGAAGGCTCTGGGTGAAGCGCTGGACATCCGTCAGGGAACTCCGTTCTTCCCGGCACCTGTCAGCATCTATGCAGGCAGCTACTCCGATGCCGAGAACTCCGATGTTGTTGTCATCACCTCCGGTATCGCCCGCAAGCCCGGTCAGACCCGTCTGGAACTGGTACAGACCAACGTCAACATCCTCAAGTCCATCACGCCCGAAATCGTAAAGTATGCGCCCAATGCCATTTACGTTTTCGTCAGCAATCCTGTTGACATTCTGACCTATGTATTCCACAAGATCTCCGGCATTCCGGAGAACCGCATCATCGGCTCCGGTACCATTCTGGATACCGCCCGTCTGCGCTCCCGCCTGTCCGAATATCTCAACATCAACCAGAAGAATGTTCATGCCTACGTTATGGGTGAGCACGGCGACAGCTCCTTTATTCCGTGGTCTATTGCCACTGTATCGAGCGTGCCGGTAAATAAGTATCGCGAGAGTCTCACCAACGACGATCAGATCACTCCCGATCTGGATTATGAGGATATCGAGAAGTATATGCGTACCTCCGGCGGCAAGGTTATTGCCCGTAAGGGTGCCACCTACTACGCGATCGCTGCTTCCGTATGCAATATCGTAAAGTGCCTCTTCTCCAGCACCGATTCCATCATGACCGTTTCCACCATGATGCACGGTGAGTTCGGCATCGATGAGGTGTGCCTGAGCATCCTGTCCGTTGTGGGCAAGGAAGGCATCAAGAGCAATATCAAGCCTGACCTGACCGAGGATGAGATCAAGAAGCTGCAGCACAGCGCCGCCGTTCTCAAGGAAGTTATCGCACAGGTTGATATGTCGATGGAATAATTCCATATAAAAAGTCCGTGAACGGCGACGTTTCGGAGGATTCGCATCCCTGCTGCCCTGTACGGGGACGCGTAGGGATGCGAATATAGAATTAGCCGGAAACACGGGTAAGGAGTTTCGCTTATGATTTTCAGTTATTATCCGGGATGCACCCTCAAGACGAAGGCGAAGGAACTGGATATGTATGCCAGGAAGTCGGCTGAAGCGCTGGGCGTGACGATGGAGGAGCTGGAGAACTGGCAATGCTGCGGCGCGGTCTATCCGATGGCCGAGGATGAAATTGCTACCAAGCTCTCCGCCGTGCGTGCGCTTGCTGCTGCCAAGGAGAAGAAGCAGACCCTGCTGACGCTCTGTTCCGCCTGTCATCATGTGCTCAAGCGCGTGAACGACGACATGGCGAATAACGAGTATATCCGCACCCGCGCCAACAACTACCTCAAGCTGGACGAGGCGTATGAGG
>CAZYQB010000099.1:0-7601 GCA_964649595.1 uncultured Oscillospiraceae bacterium
GCAGTGATGAACTTCTTGGAAACGATCACCTGATTCTTGTTTCCGTGGGTGAAGGATTCGACCTCTGCCATATACATATCACCGTCAATGTTGATGGACTTGGACTTCTTGGCGAATACCAGCGGCACGCCGAAAGCACTGGCAACGGCATAGCCGATGGCAATGCCCGATGCTTCAATGGTCAGCACCTTGGTGATGGGCTTTGCGGAAAAGCGGCGGTAAAACTCCTTGCCGATTTCGTTGAGCAGCTTGATGTCCATCTGGTGATTGAGGAAACTGTCTACCTTCAGAACGTGACCGGGTTTGATGATGCCATCCTTTGCGATGCGCTCTTCTAAGAAATTCATGCTCCTACCTCCCAATAAATTTAGGGTATTACATTAAGCATAGCATATCGGCATTAATTTATCAGCATATTTCCGTACCATAATACAAATTTTGCAAGAATTCAGAGGATATGGCATAAAAACAGAGAAGTCATTTCTGGAAAATCAGTGTGGGCAGGGGTCGTTTCGATATTTTTCGACAAGCGATCGAAACTGAGCTTCGTGTCGATTCAGCCTGTCCTGATCCTCGAGCAGATGCAGACTCGGCTTTCGGCTGCCGCAGATGCGGATGCCTGTGCAGAACGGGTTGATTTGGGTGTAAGCATGCAGACAGTCACCATAGAGCGACGGATATTTTGCGCGGATGTATGCGATTTCTTCGACAGTCATCGGTGCAAAGACTCCGTTTTGACCTCGAGAGAATAGCTGCTTTTCTGCTTCGGAGAAAGAGAATATGTCGTGCTCGGTGCGTATTTGAATCATTTTCCTTGAATGATTTCTTCAAGTTCTGGACTGAGTATCTTTCGATGGTCATCGTCCACCAGACTGAACCGGTTTCCGTCGTTGGGCGTGCTCAGATAGTTCCAGACGCAGTAGGGGATGTCGTGTTCTTTGAGCAGGGAAATTACATCGCGCATCCAGTTTTCGCGCCACTTGATATTGCAGTGGCGGATGGTGCCGAATTCGCCGCACCACAGGATTTTGTCGGGGTGAGCGCGGATGAAGTCGAAGGCAGGCTGCATCTGTCGGCGCAGAAACTCGATATCCATTTGAGCAAAATCGGAATACGGATTCTTTTGACCGAACAGGCGGTGGAAATCGCGGTAGCGCTCAATGTCATCGCAGGGATAGGGCATTTTGCGGTTGTAGTAGAGATGCGACCACTGAAGCACGCTCTGCTGATGGGTAAATTCATGAGGCGCATAAAAGTGAAAGGTGTATATGATGTTCTCATCATCATATACGCGGATGTGCTCAAGACCGGGCGGATTGTTCCATTCAATGCCGCCGAGTACAATGAGGCGATTCGGATTTTTCCGGCGGATGGCATGAACGGTTTTTTCGGCAAGCAGATTCCACTCCTCGGCGGAAGCGTTGACCACTTCGTTTAAAAGCTCAAAGATGATATCCGGCTGATCGGAAAATTCATCTTCGATCTTCTCCCATAGAGCAATGAAGCGGCTCTGCAGCGCTTCGTCCTGCATCAGTCCTTTTTCTTCGAGAATGTCGCAGTAGTTGCCGAGTGCTTTGTGCATATTGAATACCACGCGCAGATTATATTTCCGACACCATTGCGAAAAGAGATGCAAGAGCTCAAAGATTCGCGTTCGGTATACATACGGTCTTTCCTCCAGTACGATCTGGTCAAACCCCAAACGGATATGATCCATGCCGAGCGATGCAATATACGCCACATCAGCTTCGATGATGTAGCTTTCAAAATGCTCCATATCGCCTGCGGTGATTTTCATTCGGTGCTGCGGCGGCAGCACATTGAATCGCTTATAATTGGTCAGCCATCCGCCGATGCCCATTCCGCGCTTTAGACCAGTGATCTTTTTCATGATGTACCTCCGCTGCTGGATAAAGTCTGAGTTTATCATATCACAGAAAATGCGATGTGAACAGGACTATCTTCTTTTTAAATAAATTGAGGAGCATAAATTTAAAGAATCCAATCCGATCAGATAAAAAATAATTGCAGCGGAGTTTAGAGCATTATATAATGAAAGAAATATAATGTACGGATGGGATAAATTATGCTTAAAAAGACATGGCGTAGAGAATTTGACGAGGTAATTTTATAGCGCGGTATGAACTACTGGCAGGAGGGCAATGTAGAGGACATAGAATGGGAGGACGATTGTATTCGTGCTGTTGTTTTGGGTACAGAGTATTATGAGGTGAAGATTTATCTGAGTAATGATCGGGTAGATGAAATGTACTGTACTTGTTTGTATGCGGAGGACGGAAATGCGTGTAAGCACATGGCAGCGGTATTATATGTCGTAGAAGAAGGCACGTGCAGCAGCGAAGAGAAGTCCTCAGCAGATATCTCGCAGTGGCAAAGTATTATTGAAAATATGTCTGAGGAGAAACTTAGGTCGATGCTGACAGCAATCGTGAGCGCAGACAAACATCTGCAGGAAATAGTTATTCTCAGGAGCCAGGATTCCGTTGAACGGATTCTTCTGCACCTACGATGCATGGGATGCGCTTTGAGCCGCTTGTTTATGAGGAGAAGTGGCAGCAGTATCAGGAGGTGATGATGGAAGAATTGAAAAAGACAGGATATTGAAAAAATGCGCTTATGCGGCAGGCGGCTGCATAAGCGCATTTGATGCTACTTCAGAGCATGGAGGATTCTTTGAAGGTTTTCCCTGATCGGGAGAGTTCCGTTTAAATGGATCACGGGAATACAGAGGGCAGAAAGATAAGCGAAAATATCTTCTTCATGGCGCTTTTCGATCATTGCGAAAAACTGCTTTTCCTGCAGGAAAAGATCTCCGTCCTCCAGAATTCCGGTGCCGAATTTTTGATAAGAGCGCTCTTTGACGCGCTTCATGCATATATCCTTAGGAACATGGATGAACACGGCGCAGGTGAGCAGTTTGGAAAATTCCTGATCGCAATTTCCCTTCACCGATGCGAACACGAAGGAAGAGTAAGATAGGGCGTCGCGCAGAAGGAGTGCGGATGCTTCTTCCTGCGTGCGCGTTTTCCCATATGGATATTGAGGATCATCTTTGGGGAAATAGTAATCCTCAATATCCATAAACGGCACGTTGAGTACTTCAGCGAGCTGTATCCCGAGTGTGCTCTTTCCGGCACCGTTCAGACCGCATATGAGGATGCGCATAGGAGCAGCATCAGGCATTTTTCACCGCCTGCACATATCTCTCTGCCAGATCGGTAATGCCTGAATAGTCCTCTGCGGCGATCAGCTTTTTATCGATGATGTTTGAGCCGATGCCGAAGCCGCATATACCTGCCTTAAAGAAGGAGGAGATATTATCCTCATCTACGCCGCCGACCGCCAACAGCTTGATGTGGGAGATAGGTGCGGTGACGGCTTTGACATACTTGATGCCGAAATCGGCAGCCGGGAACAGCTTTACAAAGTCCGCGCCGGCATTGTGGGCATTTACGATCTCGGTGGGAGTCAGCGCGCCGGGAATGGACACCAGATCAAGATTGATCGAAGCGCGGATGATCTTTTCATCGCTGTTGGGCGAGATGATGAAAAGCCCGCCTGCCTCTTTGGTCAGGCGCACCTGCTTTTCGGTCAATACGGTGCCCGCGCCGATGTGCATTCTGCCGTCAAAATGCAGCGCAAGCATATGAATGGCGGCGGCGGTGTCCTCATCGGAGATGCGCCCGTCGGCGCTGTAAGTGATTTCCATAAGACGAATGCCACCCTGATAGAGTGCTTCGGCAACGGAGAGGAGCTTTTCCTGCGGCACGCCGCGCAGTATGGCAATGATTTTATTTTTTTCGATGGCGGAGATGACCTGCTGTTTCATGGGCTGTAGCCTCCCGATAGATAATGTGATCTGTTTATATCATAGCAGAAGAATGAAAACTTGTACAGCAAAAAAGATGCAGAGTTTGTTGTTTTGATCGGTGCATTTCACTATTCGGATCGGCGCTCTGCTTTAAGGCATCGATATAGACTGCGGTCAAAATAGAAGCGGTGAGAGGTATCGTCAAAGCCGCTTTCCATCTCAAAGCAGCACAGCTTGCAGAAGCCGTATTTCATATATGACCACTCTACGCGGTAGCTGCGAAAATCGATGGATGAATGATGCGGTTCATAGCATTCGATAAAGTCCGCAATATAGCCGTCGCTCGTATTGGTGATGATCTTCGCAGAGACAAACAGCTCGTCTCTGAAGCGCTCAACGATGATGTATTGTTCGTCGGGAGAGATCCAGATATTTGAAACATCGATAAAATCATCCTTGTTATAGATGCTTTTCCAGTTCAGGATCATTATCTTCATAGGAAACTCCTTAAAGGTCGGGTTTTTGATAGATGAGCTGTCCGTCTGCCTGAACAACGGCTTCCATAAAGGTCAGCGTGCCGGCATATCTGCCGTCGCCATCAAAGCCTGAAAAGATCAGCCTGTCGCGCCAGATGGCGGCTTTGGGAACCGATTTGCAGGGAATGATCGGCTGGGTAGGAATTTGCCAGTCTGAAAACGGGTTTCGGGAATATAAATAATAGCCCTTGCCGCGCAGACTGTATATCAGGTAGTAATAGCCGTCTTTGAAAAAGTAATCCGGGCATTCTGGTTCGCCCATGTATTCCGGAGCGATGAAAATAGGTTCCTTTAGCTCCTGCCATTCGGTTAGATCATCGGAGATCAGATGTGCAATGCAGCCGCGTCCAAGTTCGAGAAGACTGGTGGTCAGCAGCATATGATAGATGCCATGTGCATCCTTGAATACCTTGGGATCTCTTGCCGAGCGCACATCGTAGCGGCTGCTCAGGGTAACCATGAAGGAGTGGTCTTTTTGGAAGTGAAAGCCGTCCTCAGAGACGGAACGGCATATTCTTGCCGGAGATGCATCGCACGTTCTGACGGCATAGTAAAGGTAATGTTTTTTTTCGTCGTAAATCCATGAGCCTGTGCAGATGGAGCCTTCCTGAGGGTCATCGATTTCAATTGCCATGGGATGAATGTTCCAATTTATAAAATCATGGCTCGAAATGTGACTCCATTGATGAGCGCCTTTTCCCCATTTACTGCGGTGATGATGGCGGTCTTTAAGATACAGCACATGGTATGCGCCGTCATGACAGTAGGGCATACAGTCGCCTACAAATACGTTTTCCTCCGGCTTCCAGCCTTCGGCATTTTGGAAGGTACCCAAAATGGAAGGAAGCTGCGGATGATCGGCGACATATTCGGCAAAATTCACAGTGCAGTCGTTTGTGTGCAAGGTATGCATTCCGAAATAGTGTCTGCCGCAGCACCATTCTTCATCGCGGAGCCGTCCGTTGATATGCAGTTCGATGCGGTAGGGCAGGATGATGATTCTGATCGCATCGCCGATCCGGGCGGGGGCAGTCAGATGAAGAGGGACTTGCGAAAAATCATATCGGATAGAGAAATTAAAAATTCCGTCGGTGAAAATGCCGGAAGCAGCCGACATTGAATTGCAGGATACAGCAAACAACTCTCCGTCAGTGCAGAGGGTCAGGGAGATTTCAAAATGTGTCCAGTTCATAATTCGCTCCTTTGCAGCTGCTTCTTTGAATCGCGAATGAGAAAGATGGCGGTGGTGACGATGATAATGATGTTAGCAAATACGCCAACAATGTTGAGTATGACGGCATTAAATGCGGTGAACATGACTGCGTTGAGAAGAAATGCGATCTTGAGCGCACGTTCGTTATCCGTGAAATGAAAAACCGCTAGCGTGTATTCCAGATTGGCGATGATCGGCAGCAGACCGACAAATCCCAGGTTGTTGAAGCACAGCCCCAGCACCACTCCGAGGACTGCCAGTGTCCATTCCGTAATGCGGCTGTTTATCCGGCGGATGGCAGCGACGTTGCGCGCGATGCTGATAACATTTTGAACAACTGCGCTGTAGCCTTTGAGGATGATCGCGCAGGAGGCATAGAATACTTGACTTAAAATCTGTACCAGCAGTACGCGGCGTGTGGTCTTTTGGGAGGAGCTGACCGAATCGGTTATCATTGCCAGCAGAGAGCAAAGGTTTCCTGCAATCAGATTCATGTTGTATTGCACCTTTCAAAAAGTAGTGTCCTTTTGATTGTATCATAAATTTGAAAAAAAGACAGAGGCAATATGCCTCTGATAAGAATTTTATGAAATTTTTAGTTCGGAGCCTTCAGACCCAGCTCAGCAGGCTGGAAACGAGGACATACGTTTTCTGAGGAGGTGATGACCGATGCTGCCAGAATTGAGCCGATCTCAACAGCTTGTGCGAGCGTTTTTCCGTAGGTCAGTCCGCTGACTACGCCTGCACAGAAGGCATCTCCGGCACCGGTGGTATCTTTTACGAGAACCTTTCGGGCAGGGCAATAGCCGCTGTTTCCGTTTTGGTCGGCGAATACTGCGCCGTCGCTGCCCAAAGTAACTACCATGGCGGGAATTTCGGCGCGCTTTATTTTGTCGGCGAGAATTGTCTGCATTTCCTTGATCGTGGTATCCGAATAGTCGTCCAGAAACAGCATCCCGGCTTCCAGGCGGTTGCAGATGAAGCAGTCGAGCTTTCTGAAGAAATCGCGCCGTTCAATGGCAAGGCTCATGTTGGAAACCAGTGCATACACCCGCACATGATGCTTTTGAGCCAGCTCGAATACCTTTTTTACGATATCCTTGTGCAGGTCTATTTCGAGCACGACGGAATCGGCGCTTTGAAATATTTCATCACCTCTGTTCTCAAGCAGATAAACCAGAGGATATGAATTCGGGCGTTTGGAGATGGAGCCTGCTACATCGCCGTTGTTGTCGAATACAGCCAGCCAAAGCCCCATGCCGTCCGGTCTGACCATGACATAATCGGTGTTTACCTTGTGGTTTTTGAGCTTTTTCAGCACATCTGCGCCCATGGGTGTATCGTCTACAATGCCCACAAAGGTGGGACGCAGCTCCATATTGGCGATGTCTTCTGCTACGTTTCGCGCTACGCCGCCATGAATATACTCCACCCGTCCTACATTTCGCCCCGTGGGAAGGTAGGTGGCTTCCGGAAAGCCCTTGATATCTACAAACGCATCACCGATTACAACGATTCCCATGTGCTTCCCCTCCGTAAATGCTGTATCCATCCGTATTTATAGAATAGCAGAAATCCTGAGGAATTACAACTCAAAAAGTACGATTTACAGGGAAAGGCTGTCAGCCGTATATTCTGTGATTTCGATCAAAAAATTATAAATCGCATCTTCTGATAAAATGCCGCGCTTGAGGTCGCGGGGCAGCAGTTAATGCTCATCCAGTTTAAAGTCAGAAAGCCATTGACCGCCTTCAAGTGTGGGGCGTCGGTGAACATATAGCGCAATATTTGTCCTATGGAGTTGATGCAGAGAAACTGCATAGTGGTATGTAAAAAGGGTGCTGCTGCAGAGTGTGGGTTCTGCAACAGCACCTTCCGCTATCCTGCCGCCTCCAGCATATTTTCAATAAAAATCCCATATTCCGTGGTCGGATCGTTGATAAAAACATGAGTAAATTGATGATTCCTACACCTCAAAGTCCTCAACACTCAGCTAAATATAGCGGAAAAAGCCCATATT
>CAZYQB010000100.1:0-7508 GCA_964649595.1 uncultured Oscillospiraceae bacterium
TAGCACGGAGCATACAGCGCATCAATGATCGAACCGATCCGGAGGAAAACGAGCTGGAACTCAGCCGCATTATCGATGCGCTGGACGTGCAGTTGGTTGCAAGTATTCTTTCAGGAAAAAACGCCTGCGACATTCGGGAAGTAGAGTTCATGGGCGGACAGATCATGTTTGCCGGTGCGCCAGTCTATGCACCCGATCAAAGTGTAGCAGGCGCCGCCATCCTCTATCGCCCGTTTGAGGAAATCCGGGGTATTACATGGGAGCTGGCATGGCTCGTAATGCTTTCCTGTCTGGTTTCCGGCGGACTGGCCACCGCCCTTGCCTATATGCTCAGCCGCCGACTGGTAAAGCCCATTCTTGCACTGACTAAAACCGCGCGGCGAATGGCATCCGGTCACTACGGCGAATCCATACCGATCAATCAGAAAGATGAGATCGGTGTATTGGGCGGCGCACTTGGTCATCTCTCCTTCCGCCTTAACGGCGTTATCAGCGACCTGAGAGACGAGAAGAGCAAACTGGAACAAATATTATCCGGCATCGGCGAAGGCATCGTTGCCGTTGATGCCGGCGGCAGCGTCATTCATCACAATGCCGCCGCGCTGGAACTGCTTGAAATGAGCGAATGGACCGATCAGCCTGCCGAAGAGCCTTCGCATCAAGCTGAACTGATAAAAATGCTTCAGCAGGTCATGAACGGCGGAGAGCGCGATGAAACGCTCTGGAAAAACGCAGGCGGACGTTCCATTGCCGCAAAGTTGTGGGTAATAACCAATGAAGAAAATGTCTCCATCGGTGCAGTAGCGCTGCTGCGCGATGTTTCCGAATCTGAACGCCTTGAGCAAATGCGCCGTGATTACGTTGCCAACATTTCCCACGAACTGCGCACGCCGCTGACCGGTATCCGAGGCATGACCGAGCCGCTGCTCGACGGCTATATGGACACCGAAGAAGAAAAGATGGAATGCTACCGCATCATCTATCAGGAAACACTGCGGCTTGAGAAACTGATCGGCGAAATGCTGGATATGAGCCGCCTGCAGGCAGGACGCGCACAGATCGAACTTGAACCGATGAACGTGGAAGGCGTGCTGGATGCGGCGCAGCGAAGAATGCGCGAGCGCGCTCAGGAAGGCGGCATACTGCTGAACAAAGAGATCTCGACTGATCTTCCGCAGATCATGGGCAACGAGGACCGCATCCTGCAGGTACTCATCATACTGCTCGACAATGCGCTCTCCTTCACCCCGCCGGGCGGCAGCATCACGCTGTTTGCCTATCGCCGCTGCAGACACGTCATCGTGGGCGTGCGTGACAGTGGTGCAGGCATCGATCCGAAAGATCTTCCCTACATCTGGGAACGCTTCTACAAAGCCGACAAATCCAGAATGCGCACCACCGGCACCGGACTGGGACTTGCCATCGCCAAGCTGGTGGTCGAATGCATGAACGGCATGATCAGCGCAAAGAGTGAAGTCGGAAAAGGTTCCGAATTTGAGTTCTCGCTGAATATTGCCGCTTCAGAAAATCTTTAATGCAAAAACTCGACCTCTCTGCCACGAAAATTCAGAGAAGTCGAGTTTTTGTTATCTTCTTGCGATACCGATCCTTGTATGCGGCGCCTGACCATTCAAAAGATCACTCAGGCGGTATTTCGCGCTGCCGATAATGACCGTAGCGCCGTCAAGTGCAGGATCAAGTGCAAATTCAAGCTTGGCTCTCGCGCCATTTGCGCCTGCGCGGCTTGCGCCGATGCAGCTCTCCTGCAAGGTGCGCACCTCACGGATAAGCGTTTCGGCATCGGGATGCACCACATTCTGCACCAACGTAGACGGATCCGAAGGATCACGATAAATGCCCTCGGTGGAGGTCAGAATAACCAAATACTTTGCCTTCATCAGTTTGCAGATGACTGCCGCCGTTTCGTCGTTGTCCACGCACTCCACCACATGACCGCCATGCTGCTTCTTAAACGAATTCAGCTCCAACTTGCGGATCTCCTCATCGGATACCGGGTCATTATAGTTGACGATCGGGATCGCCTTTTGCTGGGTGGCACGCAAAAATAACTTACGGATGTATTCCCGCTTGACTTCATCGTTAAAATGCTGATGCTCAACCAACACCTGACGAAGTGAATATTCAGGATGAGCAAACTGACGATAGTTTGCCATCAGAATTGCCTGACCCTGCGCGGCATAATCCGCCTTGACCGATTCATTCTCCCCGGTCAGTTCACAGCCGGTACGCTTCATATAGTCCAGCCGACCCACCTCAGCAGCCCCGCTGGTGACCCAGATCATGCCCGGACGCAGCTCACTGGCGACCCGGGAGATGATGTTGTAATCAATGTCATTTTCGTCGCGGCGAATCATCGCCATCGAACCGATCTTTCCGACGACATCGCATTGCATAGATGTATCCTCCATTTTTTGAAGATTTGAATGATTTTGCTCAGGCAGGGCATACTGTACTCGGAGTCCCAATCAAAGAATATGGAGGAAATCATCATGAGTCACAAGACACCTAACCTGGATATTGGCTGCACCGTTCGTTCCTGCGCTTTCCATTGTGAGGATCAGGATCAGTGCTCTCTGCCGGGCATCACCGTAGAAGCCTGCCCCGGCTGCGGCAACGGTCACGCCAAGGATGAAAGTATGTGCGGCAGCTACAAGTCCCGCTAAGCGCGCAGACCTTCGTGAATCCCGCTGCTTCTGAATGAAGCAGAACCAAAAGGCTCCCTCTGTTTAAGGACAGCGGTATTTTACAACCCCTCAGTCGCGCAAACTCGACAGCTCCCCTTACACAGGGGAGCCTTTTGGCATTTACATCATACTTCGCAAATGAAAAACGGAGCGTGCATAGATACACGCTCCGCGAGAGGGGTATATCAGAAAATGCCGATTTCAGAAAAAATGTTTTCTAAAAATTATCTCTGAACACGACCGGAAGCGCTGCCGCCCATCAGAGCGCGAACTTCCTTGACGGTGACGCGGTTGAAGTCGCCTTCGATGGTGTGCTTGAGCGCAGAAGCGGCTGCAGCGAAGTTGATGGCTTCCTCATCGGAATAACCATTCATCATGCTGTAGATCAGACCGCCGCCAAAAGAGTCGCCGCCGCCTACGCGGTCAACGATGCGGATGGCATACTGACGGGAACGGATGGCGGTGTTGGAGGCTGCGTCATACAGCAGAGCAGACCAGTTGTTGTCGTTTGCAGAGAAGCTCTCACGCAGGGTGAAGGCAACCTTCTTGGAGCCGAAAGTGGCAGCCAGCTTCTCGGCCAGAGCACGGTAGCCTTCCTCGCTCAGCTTGCCGGTCTCGATATCAGTGCCCTCGGCTTCGATGCCGAATACATCCTTGGAGTCCTCTTCGTTGGCGATCAGCACGTCAACATACTTGACCAGCTCGGTCATGACTTCCTTAGCCTTTTCGCGAGTCCATAGATTCTTGCGATAGTTCAGGTCGCAGCTGATGGTGATGCCCTTCGCCTTGGCAGCCTTGCAGCCTTCGAGGGTCAGTGCAGCAGCACTGTCGGACAGAGCGGGCGTGATTCCAGTCCAATGGAACCAGTCGGCGCCTTCGAATACCTTATCCCAATCGATGTCGCCGGGCTTGGCAGCAGCGATGGAGGAATACTTGCGATCATAAACAACCTTAGAGGGACGCATGGAAGCACCCTTCTCAACAAAGTAGATGCCCATACGGTCGCCGCCCTTGGCGATCATGGAAACGTCTACACCGAAGCCGCGCATCTGATACTCAAAGGCATCGGTCAGCGGATTCTCGGGCAGGCGGGTAACATAGCGGGCATTCAGACCATAATTGGCAAGAGAAACGGAAACATTGGCTTCCGCGCCGCCGAAGGTCATGCCCAGCGTATCAGTCTGACCCAGACGATAATAGCCGGGAGGGGCGAGGCGCATCATAACTTCACCAAAACATACTACAGCACCCATAGTGAGATACCTCCTGATATTATATAAGGATATGGTTCCTTATTTAAAGTGTATCGCGGATTGAAGCTTACGTCAAGCCCAAAACCGCGCTTAAAGGGTATTATTTTGCCAAAAACCATCTAAGATATTCTCTACGCTCCTATGCTGTTTCTTTCGCAGTTGACAAGCGAGCGTAAAGTATGTCATAATGAGAGCGTATGCAAGCGCCGTCGGTGCACTCTGCGCCGGACGCGCCGGAAAACGAATCATACTTTGCGAAAGCGAGTGATAATCAATGGTATATCCTCTCAAGATGAAGCCCTATTTCCGTCATGGCGAAGAAACTCCGTGGGGCGGCAGCGCCCTCAAGGAGCTGTTCGGCAAGGACAGCCCCGACGAGCGCACCGGCGAAAGCCTTGAGATCTCCGCACTGCCCGGACGCGAGAGCGTCATCGAAAATGGACCTTTGGCAGGCATGACCCTGACCGCCGCAATCGACAAGTGGGGACACGACCTGACCGGCAATGTAGAAGGCTTTCCGCTGCTTTTGAAGCTGCTCGATGCCCGCGAAATGCTGTCCGTACAGGTTCATCCCGACGACACCTATGCCGGCGCCAACGAAGGCGGCAAGCTGGGTAAAACCGAAGCATGGCTAGTGCTGTCTGCACAGCCCGGCGCAAAGCTGGTATACGGCGTAAACGTCGAGGATACCGCCGCGCTCAAGGCTGCCGTTGAAGAAGGCAAGCTGGAAGAATCTCTCCGATGGGTCAGCGTACTGCCGGGCGACGTGCTGTATATCCCTCACGGCTGCGTACACGCGCTGGGTGGCGGTTTGGTGATCTACGAGATCCAACAGTCGAGCGACGTCACCTACCGCTTCTGGGACTGGGGACGCATCGGCAAGGACGGCAAGCCACGCGCACTGCACATGAAGCAGGCACTCGAAGTCAGCCGCCCCGAACTGAAAATGGACAAGCTGCCGGGCGCAACGGTCATCTGCGAAGGCGGCAGCCGCACCGCTTACATCTCCGATGACAACTTCGAGCTGTGGCGTCTGAACGTCGCAGGCAAGATGCCGCTGCCCACCGGACGTATGCTCATGCTGACCGCTGCCGGCGATGCAGTACTCACTTGGACAGACGGCGAAATGGCGCTTGCCGCTGGCGACAGCTGCCTGATTCCCGCCGCAATGACCGGAGTAAGCGTCAGCGGACGCACCACCGTCATGTGCGCCACCACGCCCGATCATGATGCCATCCGCAAGCAGCTGGGCTACCGCGCAGAACTGGTTGCAGGCATGGAATAAAGTGCGTCTGCAGCGCAGTGATGTGTACCATAGGCACAAAATGAAATGATGTTTGCCTCCAGCAAGTGATGTACTTCCCTTCGGGGAACGATTTGAACAGTCATTCTCCGTTTGTTCTTTCAGACCTTCTTCCTTAGGAAAGAGGGTCTGTTTTTGTATCGGGCATTTTTGTACCATGCACGCGCATAGGATGAAAGCGAGCGCAGCGATGTGGAAATTCGAGGAGGTAGTGCATGGATCAGCAGACATTGTATCGGGATATCGCCCTGAGAACAGACGGCGATATTTATATGGGTGTGGTGGGACCGGTACGCACCGGAAAATCCACCTTTATCAAGCGGTTTATGGAGCTGTTGGTGCTGCCCAACATCGTGGGCGAGCATCGGCGGCAGCGCACGATGGACGAAATGCCGGTCAGCGGCGCAGGGCGTACCATCATGACCACTCAGCCCAAATTCATTCCCAACGAAGCGGTCGAACTGAAGCTGCCCTCTCAGGCTGCCTTCAAGGTGCGGCTGGTGGACTGTGTGGGCTATCTCATTCGCGGCGTGCTGGGTACACAGGAGGACGAAAGTACCCGCATGGTGCGAACGCCCTGGTTTGACCACGATATTCCCTTTGAGGAGGCTGCCGAGCTGGGTACGCGCCGGGTCATCACCGAACATTCCACGCTGGGCGTAGTCGTCACCACCGACGGATCAATCACCGATATTCCGCGCTCCGCCTATGTAGAGGCGGAAGAAAGAGTGGTTCGGGAGCTGAAAGCGCTGGGCAAGCCGTTTGTGGTAGTGCTCAACAGCCGCACGCCAAATGATCCCGACACCGTGCGGCTCAGAGATGCGCTCAGCGAAAAATATGATGTACCCGTACGTCTTTTAAGCGTAGACAGCATGACGATGGAGGATATAAACGATCTGCTTGAAAGCGTGCTGATGGAGTTTCCGCTGACTGAAGTATGGCTGGAGGCACCGTCGTGGCTATCGGCACTCGACCGGGAGCATTGGCTCAACCGTGCACTTATGGACGGCGCAATAGATGCCGCCGCAAAAATGCAGCGCGTGCGCGACTGGACAGAGGTGCTGCAGGCATTCGCAGACAGCGAATATTTTTCTCCTTCCGCCTCGCCGCAGATCCGTCTCAGCGAAGGCACCGTATGCTGCAGAATGGATGTTGCAGACGGTCTGTTCTATCGCGTGCTGAGTGAAACCAGCGGTCAGCAGGTGGACGGCGAGGAGCATCTGCTCACCCTCATGACCGATCTGACCACAGCCAAAAAGGAATATGACCGCGTAGCGGAGGCACTCCGGTCTGTGCGTGAGACCGGCTACGGACTGGTCATGCCCGATCAGAGCGAAATGACTTTAAAGGAACCGGAACTTACAAAGCAGGGCAGCCGATTCGGCGTAAAACTCAAGGCGAGCGCGCCGTCGTTTCACATGATCCGGGTAGACATTGATACAGAAGTCAGCCCGATCGTGGGCACCGAAAAGCAGTCCGAAGAGCTGGTGCAGTATCTCATGAGCGAATTTGAGCACGATCCCACCAGCATCTGGACGACCAACCTGTTCGGAAAATCACTCAATGAACTGGTAAGAGAAGGTCTTGCCGGAAAGCTGATGCGTATGCCGGACGAAACGCAGTCAAAAGTGCGCGAGGCGCTGGAGAAGATCATCAACGAGGGCAGCGGCGGCATGATCTGTATACTGCTGTAACTGTCACCTATTGGGCGCTCCTTTCCCTTGTTTCCCAAACGCCATTTATAAAACCAGAGAGCGCCGCACTAACGTGACGCTCTCTTAATATTTCATTTTAGTAGCTGCCCAAGCGCTTGACCTCCTCCACAATGGCGCGGAAATTTTCAAGGCTGACGCTGTTGGGAATGGAGTGATCCGAAGAAAATATATATCCTCCGTTCTGCTTGAGAATGGGAACAGTGCGGCGGATTTCCTCGATGATGGCATCCCGATCATCCCACAGCACGGCATTGATGCCGCCGTGCAGCACCAGCTTATCACCATATTTCTGCTTGAGGATAAGCGGCTCCATGCCTGCCTTGACCTCCAGCGGATTGAGCGCATCAATGCCGACATCTATCAGCTCATCGATGCGTGACATGATATTGCCGCAGGAATGCAGATGCGCATAGATTCCCTTATCATGCGCCCACTCGACAGCGCGGCGATGTACCGGCTTGAGCAATTCGCGGTACATATCATTTGAAAAGAATGTGGTGCCCTTATAGCCCATATCATCGGGCCAGGTAAT
>CAZYQB010000101.1:0-7494 GCA_964649595.1 uncultured Oscillospiraceae bacterium
GATATATGCGCGTGTCTCTGGATACCGAAAACTATCGCCAGAAGCGTGAAGAAGCACTCGGCAAGCTGGCGCTGCGCATGGCATCGCGCGCACGCAAGACCGGCAAGAAGGTCACTCTCGAGCCGATGAATCCCTACGAGCGCCGCGTGCTGCACTCTGCGCTGCAGAACAATCCCTATGTGACCACTCACAGCGAAGGCGAGGAGCCCTACCGCCGCGTGGTCATCACTCTGCGTCAGGATGCGGAGTAAGTAGGTCAGATATAACAAAAATCCCCGGGAAGATGAAATCAATGAAATCATCTTTCCGGGGATTTTGTATATTTGAAGTAATAATTAGCCCTTGAGCACCTGCGCTTTGCTGACTTTAGCGGGATTTGTGAATCCGCGCATGAGACTTACGCAGCCCCACGCTGCAAACAGCAGACCGATGAGCAGATCGCGTCCGGCTTCGGCGAGGAATTCGGAACTTGCCATCAGCTCTTCAATCATCAGCGCGAAGAACTCGCTCTCGGGAATGAGCGATTCCCACGGCTTGAGATCGGCGGCGGCTTCTGTGTAGATCTCATGGATCTGCCATGCGTATACGCCGCAGCTGCCTGCGACGACCGCAATAATTACGCAGACGATGACCACGGCGATCTTGAACTTGCCGTTCTTGCCGCCCATGAGGTCATAGCCCTTGCCGGAGAGGAAGGCGATCAGCCAGCCGATGATGCCGGCGATGTAGCCCAGCATACCCACCAGCATCCATGCCGCTGCGCCCAGCATAGCGCCGACGAATGCGCCGATGGTGCCCAGGAAAGCATTTCCGCGCTTTTCCGGCTTTGCGGCTTCGCGGGCAGCCTCTGCCGCTTCGAGAGAGGCGATGTGCTCATCGGCACACGCTGCGTGCATGGGAACCACGGCTTCGCCGCTGAGCATGACCGGTACGGTGGTGTCGTCGTTGCCCGTGCCGCACTTCATGCACTTGTCCGGTTCGGTCAGGTCGGCAACCTGCGGCAGGATGTTGTCGATGAATGCCTGAATCCCCTTGGCGGTCTTTATGCCTGCGGCAAAGTTGACCTGCACTAGATAGCCGTTCTTGACGGCGACGCCGCTGATGCGCTTGTCGCCGGGCAGATTGTTCTTGTCATTGAAAACGTAGTAGGTCTTGTAGTCGGCGGCGAGGCGTGCGATATTCTGAGCCAGCTCGTTTGCCACGATCAGATGCTCTGGAATGGAGAAGCCTTCGGTGGTGGGTTGGGGATTGCCCTGATCGTCGCTTTTGTGATGGCATCCGACGTAGATGTACATCCGCTTGTAGTACGGACCCTCGCACAGGGTGATGAAGCAGCCCTTGGCGATGCCGTAGGCAATGTTTTGTGCGATCTTGAGATGGTTTGCGTTGGCGATCTTCTGCATTGCGGAGGACAACATTAATTCCTCACTCCTTTGTTGTTATGAAAAGCTCCCTTTTGTATACTCCATTATGATAGCAAAAGCGTGCCGCATCGTCAAGGTACACCGCGCTATTTAACCGGGTGTTCGGTGAAGGCTGCGCGAGGCAATGCCGTCAGGCTCCCTCCTTGAGGGAGCCTTTTGGCACTGGCTATACGCGGATCGGCACGGCGCGGGCAATGTGAATATTGTCTGTGCTGCGGTTCTGCAGGGCTTCGATGGGATGCGGACGCACCTCGCTGCGGTAGTCGGTGCCGTAGTGTCGGATGTATTCGGCAATGACCGCATGGCTGGGGACGCTGCCGGTCTCCCTGATGACTGCGGACTGATAGCGTGCGAAATCGTTTTCGGCAGGAAGCTGCGATACAGGCACATAGTTTTCATGCAGTGCGGTGAGGTTGGTCTGCGCGGTGATGACCTTGCGCACATACTCGATATTCGATCCCAGACACAGAAGCTGAGGGAATTCACCCTCGCCGATGACCTCATGCCAGTCGGTGCCTTCCCAGTCGCGCAGCAGCTTTGCGGCATGGTGCAGATGAGCAACCTCCTGCTCAAATAGCTGCGCCCAGATGCCGCGGATGCGCTCGTCGCACTCGTTTTCCATACAGGAGTAATACAGATAGCATTCGGTATACTGGTGCATCAGCAGGCTCTCCAGCCATGTGGCTTTCGAGTCGAGCAGACTGCCGTAGTGGGTAACGTGCTGCTCCTCGATCATGGCGATCTCCTGATAAAGTTTTCTTCCCTGCTCGCTGGGATAGAGGGGGGCAGCGTTCATGTAGTAGTTCATGGTCTGCTGCTCTGCTGCGGTGATGATGTTTGATGCAAGGCGCGTGATGAGTGCATCGGTTTTGTCATTGCCGAAAGGACGGATCGAATCAAACGGATGGCGATGCTCGGCAATGGTCGGTCTGCCCGGCATGATCTCGGTAAAGCCGCCGGTCAGGTTTTCTCCGATCACGCCGGTTTCCATGTCCATCAGATTTGCATAGCGGTAGAGATGGTCAAAGTCCTCCAAAAGGGCAAAATCCAACGCATTTTTGACCTTCTGGCAGGGCACCATCTTTGCAAGCGCCGCCGTGAGATCGACGGCAAGCTGTTCATAGCCGATGGTATGCTCTAAAATGGTTTCGTCGGCGGGCTTCAGACAGGCGATCAGCTTTTGCTGCTGCTGCTCGCATCGTCTCAAAAGGGCAATTTCGCGGCGCAGGTCGTTGTCGGTGCAGTGCCGGGAAAACTGGTGAGAGAAGGTCACCTGCTCAAATTCGGTGCCGTTCATCAAAATCACCCGAGTGCGGGTATATGGATCGACAGTGTGCTTGTCGTAAGCGGCAGGGTAGATGGTCTTAAAGTCCATGAGCACTTTTTCGATGGGTACAGGCTTGAGTTTGAACGGATTCATGGGCAAGTCACTCCTTTGCGATAAAGAATCAGGAACTCTTTTTATTCTCCGTGATTTGCCCCAAAAATATGCGCAGAGATGCCGGAAGATTGAAAGGCACCCCTGTGTAATGCAATATCATCAACCTAAGTAGGACGGTTGGTGCTGCGTTCATTGCTATGGTCCAAAATTTGAAATAAGACGATTTGTTTCAAAGTGATTTTTGATTGCATAATCGGACAAACTGTGATACCATTCTAAGCAGGTATATTATGAACAAAGGAGCGATCTTAACATGAAAACTTTATCTGATGTAAAATGCTTCCTGCTGGACATGGACGGCACGTTCTATCTGGGCAACAACCTGATCGAGGGCTCGATCGAGTTTATCAACGCGGTGGTGGAAAGCGGCAGAGATTTCCTGTTTTTGACCAATAACTCCTCTCACAATGCCAACCACTATGTCAAAAAGCTTGCCAGGATGGGTCTGACCGTGGGCAAGGAAAAGGTGCTCACCTCCGGTCAGGCAACTGCACTCAAGGCGCGCAGCCTGTTCCCCGGGAAGAAGGCGTTTGTGCTGGGCAACAGCTTCATGTTTGAGGAGCTGACCGAGGGCGGCATCGAGATCGATCAGGAAAATCCCGATTATGTCATCATCGGTTATGACACCACGCTGGATTATGCCAAGATGACCGCAGTATGCGACTTCGTCAGAGCAGGTCTGCCGTACATTGCAAGCCATCCGGACTTCAACTGCCCCACTGAGACCGGCTTTGCACCTGACATCGGCGCGATCATCGCCTTTATCGAGGCATCCACCGGACGTCGTCCCGATCTGATCGTGGGCAAGCCGTATGTGGGCATTGTGGAAGCGGCGCTTGAGCGCACGGGACTGAAGGCAAGTGAACTGGCAATGGTCGGCGATCGCCTGTACACCGATATTGAAACCGGCATCCGCCACGGTATGACTTCCATTCTGGTCATGTCCGGCGAGACCACTGAGGAGATGCGCATCGCAAGCGAGACCAAGCCCGATCTGGTCTATGGCAGACTGTTTGATATGATTGGCGAACTGTGAGAGGAATGAGCATGGAGAGTAAATTGATCTTTTCGCTGGATATGACCCGTTCAGATCTAAAGATCGACATAATGCCGCAGGAGGTCTATTCAAGTGTTGCCAATCGAAGCGGCTACTTCGATGAGGCGTGGGAATGGATCATGGAAGGCGCGTGCGGAGAGAAGCATTCCTATGCCGAAGCCGATGGCGCGGACAAGGTGTTCTTCATCAAGGAATACTCTCAGCCCACCGCAACGGCTGCAGTATATAAGGAAGAAAATCGTGCCCGCATCGATTTTGTGGCGGTGCATCCGGTCGGCAGCGGAAAGGGTCTTGGGAAGATGGCAGTCAGTGCCGCGCTCAAGTATATTGCGGAGCAGGGCATAAAAAAGGCGGTCATCGAAACAGATGCCGACTGTATGCCGATGATAAAGATCTGTCTGTCGCTGGGCTTTGAGCCGCAGATCGAAGAGACAGAGAAAGCGGAGATCGCGAGGAAGCTCGCCGAATACAAAAAGCCGGTGCGTGAGGTTCTGCCTCTGTGGGCGGACGGCAATATTCCGCATTTTCAGAAGGATAATGAAACTCCCTCCATCGAGTGCTATCCGGTGGAAGGGGCAAAGGGCGCGGTGGTGATCTGCCCGGGCGGCGCATACTGCATCCGTGCCAGCCATGAGGGCGGTCAGATCGCGATCATGTTCAACAGGGCGGGAATTGCGGCGTATGTGCTCAATTACCGCGTGCGCCCGTGCCATTATGAAGCGCCGCTGTCCGATGCAAAGCGCGCCATCCGCATGGTCAGGGGCATGGGCTATGAAAAGGTCGCCGTGATGGGTTTTTCTGCCGGCGGACATCTGTGCTGCTCGGCGGCAACGCTCTACGATGCAGGAGACGCTTCTTCTGATGATCCCGTCGAGCGACTCTCCAGCCGTCCGGATGCGTTTATTCCCTGCTATCCGGTGGTCAGCTTTACCACCTTCCGCCATCACGGTTCGATGGTGGCACTGCTGGGCGATCATGCGGGCGATCACGCGCTGCAGCGCAGATTTTCCGCAGAGCTTCAGGTGACGGACGATACGCCCCCGGCGTTTATCTGGCATACCCGTACCGATGATTCCGTGCCGGTTCAGAATTCTCTCAATCTTGCCAATGCGTTGGCGTGTCATGGCGTGCCGTTTGAACTGAGAGTGTATCCCAACGAGCGTCATGGTCTGGGCTTGGCGAAGGGTACGCCCATCGTAGGCGAGTGGAGCGACCATTGCGCAAGATGGCTGCTCGATCAGGGCTACGGAAAGAAATAAGGAGTAGAAATTATGCGTTTCAGACAGGTCCATCTGGACTTTCATACTTCCGAGCACATTCCGGAGATTGGAAGTGCATTTGATAAAAGGCAGTTTCAAAAGGCGCTCATAGACGGTCATGTGGATTCGATCACCGTCTTTTCCAAGTGTCACCACGGATGGGCGTATCATCCGTCCAAGGCGAATCGGATGCATCCCAACCTCAAGTTCGATCTGCTGGCGGCGCAGCTGGAAGCCTGCCGGGAGATCAACGTAAATGCTCCGGTGTATATTTCCGCCGGATTTGACGAGAAGGAAGTCTATCTGCATCCCGAATGGCTGCAGGTCGATCCCGAAAGCACTGCGCCCGCACACACCAACCGCGATGCACGCTATCACCTGATGTGCTACAACACGCCGTATCTGGATGTGCTGTGCGCGCAGGTGGAGGAGGTCATGGAGATATACGATCCCTGCGGCGTATTTCTGGATATCTCCGCGGTCAGAATGTGTACCTGCGGCAGCTGCGTAAGAAGTATGCGCGAAAAGGGACTCGATCCGATGAGCCCTGCCGATGTCAGAAAGCACGGCGAGATGGTCTATGCCGAATACTGCCGCCGCATCGAAGCATCGGTCAGAAAGTATTCCAAGACTGCCACCATCTTCCACAACGGCGGACATATCACTCAGGGTCGCCGCGACATCGCCGGATACAATACCCATCTTGAGCTGGAAAGCCTGCCCACCGGCGGCTGGGGCTACGATCATTTCCCGATGTCGGCTGCGTATGCGAGAACTCTGGGCAGCGAATATCTGGGCATGACCGGCAAATTCCATACCTCATGGGGCGAGTTCGGCGGCTTCAAGCATCCCAACGCATTGATCTATGAAACAGCGCTGTCCATCGCGTGCGGCGCGTGCTGTTCGATCGGCGATCAGCTGCATCCCAATGGCGAGATGAACGAGAGCACCTATAAGCTCATCGGCGCGGCATATGCCGAGGTCGAAAGGAAGGAAAAATGGTGCGCAGGCGCAAAGAACATCTCCGACGTGGCGGTGCTCAGCTGCGAAGCCTTCCTCGGCACCGGACGCCACGGACGCGGCAGCAAGAGCAACGTCGGTGCGTGCCGCATGATGCTTGAAGGCAAGCTGCTGTTTGACTTCATCGATCAGTATACCGATTTCGGCGGCTATAAGCTGCTCATCCTGCCCGACGTGATTCGTCTGGATGAAGCGCTTGCCGCACGCATTGAGGCGTATATCGCAAACGGCGGCAAGGTTCTGTTTACGGGCGAATCGGGACTCAAGACGGACGGAGATAAATTTGCACTTGATCTGGGTGCAGAGTTTGCCGGTGCTGCGCAGCACAAGCCCAACTATATGATCCCCGAATATGAGTGCGTAAACGGACGTACCGCCTACGTCATGTATGAGCAGGGCTATACACTGGAAAACGTGACGGGCGAAGTGTTCGCGCTGAGCAATGAGAGCTATTTCAACCGCCAGCCCTTCTGCTTCAGCTCCCACAAGCACACGCCCAACGATCCCGAAAAAACGGCTCCGGCAGCAGTCATCAGCGGAAATACCGCTTATATCGGCTGGAACGTATTCGAGGATTATGCAAAGATCGGCTCGCTGCACTTAAAGGAACTGGTCATGTATGCCGTCGATCGTCTGCTGCCCGCCTCCGAGCGCAAGGTCAATGTGCAGAAGCTGCCTGACCGCGGCGTTGTGACCGTGACGAAGCAAGGCGAGCGCGAGATCGTACATCTGCTCTTTGCCCACACTACCGTGCGCGGCAAGAATACAGAGATCATCGAGGATGCCGTAGAGTTGAACAATGTGAAAGTTTCGCTTGCGTACGATAAGGTACCCTCCAAGGTATACCTTGCGCCGGGCAATGAAGAAATTCCCTTTGTCTATGAAAATGGCAGAGTGGAAATCACCGTGCCCTCTGTTGTGCTGCATCAGATGGTAGTCGTTGAGTAACACACAAAATCCTCCCTCAGGCTTGCCGCATGGCGAGAAAATGTGACTGAGAGAGTTGGTTTTCTTTGTTTTTTGATCGATAAGTTTATGGTTATCAGAGAAGTTAAGAACTCCCTCAGTCTGCTCCGCAGACAGCTCCCTCAAGGAGGGAGCCTTTCGGATAGAGCAGCACAGAAAATCCTCCCGATACGAGAAACATTTTTCTCATATCGGGAGGATAATTTTATATATTTCATACTGCTGTCAACTCAATGAGCACAGTAACTTTAATCGTTTGCGAAGCAAACACATCATGCGCCGCAGGCGCACATCATGGCGGCAAAGCCGCCGCATCACGTTCGCGCA
>CAZYQB010000102.1:0-4851 GCA_964649595.1 uncultured Oscillospiraceae bacterium
CCGCCCGCATTCACTAAGACGCGCTCGGCAGTGGAAGGCGCGCTGCGCGGCTATAAGGAGATCAACCTCAGAGGTCTCAAGCTGGTGAAGGAAGGCGGATTCCTGGTGACCTGCTCCTGCTCGCAGCACGTAAGCCCTGCGCAGTTTCAGGAGGTCATCAATCAGGCTGCACGCGACTCCAAAAAGAAGGTCCGTCTGGTCGAAAACCGCACGCAGGCACACGATCACCCCATCCTGCCCGCATCTGCTGAAACCCAGTACCTCAAGTGCATGATCCTGCAGGTCATGTCTTAAAACAAAAATAAGCATCGCACGCTGCATTCATTGACTGAATGCAGCGTGCTGTGCTATCATAATATCAACGAAAACACACTTGCAAAGCACACTTTCAAGGAGGTTTTTTATGTCCAACCGCCGCATAAACATCGAAAAAAGCACCATTCACATCGGTCTGCAGCAGCCCGTAAAGATTCTTCATCTCTCCGACACGCATTTCTGTGCAGCCGATGAATTCGACAGCGAAAGCGTTCAGAAGATGGCAGCGCGCCGCCTGAAGGGCGCGTTTCTCGACACCGACGGCACAGACCGCATCCGCGCTTACTGGGATCAGTCCGTCGCCTACGCAAAGGAAAACAATCTGCCTATCATCCATACGGGAGATCTGATCGACTTCCTTTCCCATGGAAACGCCGTGCTCGCCAAGCAGCTGCTCGACGACATCGACTATTTCTTCGCCGCAGGCAATCATGAATTCTGCCACTATGTCGGCCGCGCGAGAGAGGACCTTGCCTACAAGATGGAGCAGCTTTTCTACATTCAACCCTCGATCAATCACAATCTGCTCTTTGCCTCGCGTGTGATCCGCGGCATCAACTTCGTATCGGTAGATGACGGCTATTATCTCTTTGCCGACTGGCAGAGAGAATGTCTGGAACGCGAAATTGAAAAAGGTCTGCCCATCGTGCTCATCATGCACAATCCCCTCCATACCGATGCGCTGTATGACGTGATGCTGAATGAAAGAAAGCAGCCCTGTGCATATCTGACGGGCACGCCGGAACACATGATGCGCTCCTATGATGCGCACCGCTACAAGCAGCAGCTCGCCGACGAGCCCACCCGCCGCTTTATCGACTATGTTTCCAAGACGCCCCTCATTCGTGCTGTTCTGGCAGGACACCTGCACTTCAACTATCACGATATGCTGCCGTGGGGTATTCCGCAGTACGTCACCGGCGGCGGCTTCTTAGGAGATGCGCGGGAGATTACCTTTATTTGACTTTCTTCGGAAGAAGGGAGTTTTTCATGACTTTTTATCTGACTAACGGCATATTTCACCGCAAAAGCTATCCGCCTGATCCAACGCCGCAGAGTATTTCTTTCCAAATATCAGACGACGCCGCAGAAATCGCCGTTCCTGCCGGCACCACTTCGATCTGGCGGTGTGCATTTTCCGACTGCCGAAATGTAGAAAAAATATCCATCCCCGATTCCGTCAGCTATATCGGTTTGAGCGCATTCTCTGCCTGTGAGTCGCTCAAGGAGATTTCCATTCCGCACAATATCAGCGCCATCGGCAGCAGAGCATTTTATGGCTGCCGCAGCCTTAAAAGCATTACGCTGCCTTCTTCCATCTCCACCGTTGCGGAATATACCTTCTGCGGCCTCTTAGAGGCTATTTCTATTCCCGCATCGGTTAAAAGCATTGGACGACACGTGTTCCATAAATGTCAGAATCTTCGTTCAATTACCCTTGCAGCGCATCATCTTCGTGAACCCGAATTGCAGGAAACCCTCCAAAGCATACGCATCATCCGCTGCATTGCACCGATTGACGACATCCCTGACGAATGGCAATACAAGGCATACCTCGGCTTTGCCGAAAACGAAGCTGCCTATCCCCAAAAAACTGCGCAATGGATATTTTTCCTATCTGCGTACTCATGCTGCCGAGCTGTGTCAGGATGCACCCGATCATCCGCAGCTTCTGCGCATACTGTACCGTGAAAAGCTGATCGACGCTGCTTCTTTCAGCGCACTCCTTGATGAAACACTGCGCTGCGAAAATACCGAACTGACCGCACTGCTGCTGGAATACAGGCACAGGCATCTTGCGCCCGCGGCAGACGACCCCTTTGCCGGTCTGTCTCTGGACTGACCGCCGATAACCATTTCTTCCTCTAAAGGTGTTATATTTATGCTCCAACGCTTGATTTTACGCCTTGAGAATGGTATACTTAATAAGTAGAATCCGTATAAAAGGAGATGTTTTAAATGCCTCTGGTAAATACTGCTGAAATGTTTAAGAAGGCATATAACGGCGGATACGCCATCGGTGCTTTCAACGTCAACAACATGGAAATCATTCAGGGCATCACCGAAGCTGCCGCTGAAGTTAACGCTCCCTTGATCCTGCAGGTTTCCTCCGGCGCCCGCAAGTATGCCAACCACACCTATCTGGTAAAGCTGGTTGAGGCTGCTGTTATCGAAACCGGTCTGCCGATCGCTCTGCATCTGGATCATGGCGACACCTTCGAGCTGTGCAAGAGCTGCATCGACGGCGGCTTCACCTCCGTTATGATCGACGCTTCCTCCAAGCCCTTCGAAGAGAACATCGCTCTGACCCGCAAGGTCGTTGAGTACGCTCATGATCGCGGCGTTGTTGTTGAGGCTGAGTTGGGCGCTCTGGCCGGCGTTGAGGACGACGTAAACGTCGATGCCTCCCACGCTCATTACACCCGTCCCGAAGAAGTTGAAGAGTTCGTGACCCGCACCGGCTGCGACTCTCTGGCTATCGCCATCGGCACCAGCCACGGCGCTTACAAGTTCACCGCTGCTCAGTGCACCCGCAACGAAAAGGGCATCCTGGTTCCCCCGCCCCTGCGCTTCGACATCCTGGCTGAAATTTCCAAGCGTCTGCCGGAGTTCCCGATCGTTCTGCACGGCTCCTCTTCCGTTCCCCAGGATCTGGTAAAGATCATCAACGAGAACGGCGGCAAGATGCCCGATGCAGTCGGCATCCCCGAGGAACAGCTGCGTGAAGCTGCCCGCGGCGCTGTCTGCAAGATCAACATCGACTCCGACCTGCGTCTGGCTATGACCGCCAACATCCGCAAGTACTTTGCTGAGCATCCGGATCACTTTGATCCCCGCCAGTACCTCAAGCCCTCCCGCGCCGCCATCAAGGAACTGGTCAAGCATAAGCTGATCAACGTTCTGGGCTGCAACGGCAAGGCTTAATCGCACCCGTTATCCGATTTATTCTCTGATTCATTTTTGATCCATTTTCAGCAAGCGGCAGCATGAGCCGGGTCGGCAACGCGCCGGTCTCCTGCGGCGCAAAAGGACCATATGATATTGAGCGAGAGAGTCACAGGAGATACCTGTGGCTCTCTCTGTCTTTTTATATTTCCGCCAACCGCACAATCCTCCGAAATCAAAACCATTTCACAACACGCCTATACAGGGAGACATATCTGAAATGAAGCGCAAAAGTACCGACTGGATCGTGATCCACATGGCGCACAGCCGCGCCAGAGCAGAAGAGATCGAGCGAAAACTTACACAGGAGGGCTGCTGGGTACGCATCCGCCCGCTGGGCAGCGAATCCGACGACCAGCTCTTTGAGATCCTCACGCTTCCCTCCGAAGCTCGGGCGGCGCAGCTGCTCATCATGAGAATGGGCATCTGAGCGCGGCAATCCGGTACACCTTTTACCTACGCTCTATTTGGCGGCAGGAGTCGCCACAAAATTTAGAAACGGAGGAATCCCCCATGAAACGAATTGGTGTCCTTACTTCCGGCGGCGACGCGCCGGGTATGAACGCAGCCGTCCGCGCCGTTGTTCGTGCCGCATCGGCAAACGATATGTCCGTCATCGGCTTCAAGCGCGGCTACAACGGTCCGTTGATGCAAAGCAAGAACCACACCGATGACTTCGAGATCCTGACCAACCGCAGCGTATCCGGCAAGGTTCACCGCGGCGGCACCTTCCTGATGACCGCCCGATGCCTTGACTTCCACAAAAAGGAAGTTCAGGAAAAGGCGATCAAGAATATGCGCGCGCTGGGTCTTGAGGGTCTGGTATGCATCGGCGGCGATGGTACCTTCAACGGCGCCAACGCCCTGAATAATCTGGGTTTCCCCACCGTCGGCATTCCCGGAACCATCGACAACGATCTGGCCTATACTGATTTCACCATCGGCTTTGACACCGCCGTCAACACCGCCATCGACAGCGTCAACCGCATCCGTGAAACCAGCGAATCCCACGAGCGCGCCAGCCTGATTACCGTTATGGGACGCAACTGCGGCGACCTCGCCGTTCACACTGCCCTCGCCTGCGGCGCGGAATTCGCTCTGATCCCCGAGAGAGAATGGTGGATCGAGGATATCGCCGATCAGATCCGCTGGGGCGCACTCAACGGCAAGCGCAGCAACATCATCATCTTCGCAGAAGGCGCATTCGACTCCCTGAAGAGCAATCTGCACGAGCTGTGCCACAAGTACGAAAAGCTCAAGGGCATCGAAAACGATCAAATCACCTCATCCAAGCTGGCTCACATCTTTGAGGTCCTGTCCGGCTATGAAGTGCGCGCTACCGTTCTGGGCTATATCCAGCGCGGCGGCAATCCGAGCGCTTATGACCGCAACCTCGCCAGCCGCATGGGCGCGCACGCCGTCAAGCTGCTGCACGAAGGACGCAGCGGCTGCGCCGTCGGTCTGCGCGGAAACCAGATGGTCGATGTTCCCTTCAACGAGATCATCGGCACCCGCCGCGGCATCAATCAGGAACTGGCAGATCTTGTTGATATGCTCTCGTAATTTCTCATTCGTAATTTCTCATTCGTA
>CAZYQB010000102.1:4951-7481 GCA_964649595.1 uncultured Oscillospiraceae bacterium
TTTCTCATTAAGAAGGATCAATCGATTATGAACATAAACATTACCGGCATAGGCTCGGAATTTCAGGGCGTCGGACGCATCGAGGACGGTCGTGCGGCGTTCATCCCCGGTGCATTGATCGGTGAATGTGTACAGGCAAGCATCTGCAAGAATGCAGAGCGCTTCGTTGAATGTCGCTTGGAGCAGGTGATTTCACCTGCTCCTATGCGTATACAGCCCGCCTGTCCGCTTTCCGGACGCTGCGGCGGCTGCAAAGCGCAGCACGTCGAATATGCCGCTGCGCTTGACCTCAAACGGCAGATCGTGCAGCAGACCATCCAGCGCCTCGGCTCCCTGACCGACACGGAAGTGCGCCCGGCAAAAGGCTCCACAAACCCGTGGCGTTACCGCAACAAGGGTGAATTCGCCATATCCTTTGACCGCAGCACCAAAAAGCCGATCATCGGCTCTTCAGAGGCAGGCAGCCATCGCCTGCTCGACATGAACGATTGTCTCATACAGCATAAGCTGAGTATCCTCACCGTTCAGACGGTGCGCCGCTGGATGATCGAAAAGAAAATCCCCGCATGGGATGAAAACATCCGTGCAGGAGGACTTCGCTATGTGGTCACGCGCGTCAACGACAAGGATGAACTGATGGTCATCCTCTGCACCACCGCACGCTCAATCCCCTTTACCGCCGAACTGGAGCAGATGCTCAAAAAAAACACAGGCGGCGCGCTGCGCTCCTTCTATCAGCTGTTTCTCTCTCCCCGCCCGCATCACGCACTCGACGGCAAATGCCGCCTGATTTCGGGCGATGCAACCATCAAGGACACTCTGATGGGCCTGTCCTTTGACATTTCTCCCCAGACCTTCTTTCAGGTCAACCGCGAAATGACTGATGTGCTCTACGGCGAAGCCCTCGCCGCTGCCGCGCTGGAAGGTCACGAAACGGTGCTCGATGCCTACTGCGGCGCGGGCACAATCTCCCTCGCTCTGGCGAAGAAAGCAAAGAAGGTCATCGGCGTGGAATTAAACGCCAAAGCGATTGAGGATGCCAAGCGCAACGCCAAGGCAAACGGTCTTTCCGATAAGACGCAGTTCATCGCGGGTGATGCCGCCGAGGAAGTTCTTAAACTGTTCGACAAGGGCTTCAGACCCGAGGTCATGGTCGTTGACCCGCCGCGCAAGGGCGTGGAAGCCAAGCTGCTCGAAGCGATGGTTCGCTGCGAGCCCAAGCGCATCGTGTATGTCAGCTGCAATCCGTCCACGCTGGCACGCGATCTCAAAATTCTCACCCAGTCGGGCGAGTACAGGGTGGAGTACAGGGTGGAGTATGTGCAGCCGGTTGATATGTTCGCGCAGACCGAGCATATTGAAAATGTTGCGCTGCTCTCCCGACAGAAAACAGAATTCTGACAGCCGAATCTTCCGTCGGGAGCGCAGCCATCAATCAAACACACCAATATACTGAACTGACAAAAGGAGGAAACAAAATGCCCGTCCAAAGAACCAGAGAAGAAGAAGAGAAGTTGGAATTGGAAGCCCTTCAAAATGGTATCGCCATTACGGAGGATGCCATAAGCAGGATGAAAAGGGCGTTGGAGAGAATCGTGCAGATTGAAAACAAAAAGCCCAAAAACAAGAAATGAATCCCAAATGGAGCCGATCATGCGAAAGCTTCAACCGGTCAGCAAAGACAAAAACGCACGTTTTGGCAATGTGCTTGAGCTGCATAAGCAGTCTGCTTCCCGCTGTGCAAGCAGTCAGCTGATTTACATCGTGATTTTCCTCATTCTGATCGTCATTATATCAGCAGCGGAATTCTATCATGAAGGCACGCTGCGCCTGCTGTTCCTGTTCGGCATACTGCCTCTCTTTCTCTCCATCCCCGTGATAAGCTTCGTGCGGTATGTTCCGCGCCTTCGACTCATGCTGCGCCTCGGACGCATTCGGTATTCCAACACCCATGAAGTTCTATCCGCTGCAAAAAAGCGCGTTTTGGGGATCGCTCAGGTTCCACCAAAGGGATGTGGTTCATCACATGGATCGTACTGACCGACGAATATGGTGAAACGTATTATTACGCTTTTCCCAAAGGCAGCGAACCGTTTCACCACGAAACAATACTGCTCATGAGTTCGGTTAAAAAAAACGATCCCGCAAAGCTGCTCAAAGAATACTTTGAAGGCAATTCTCTGACATTGCTGTGTTACCGCGATACCAACATCATCAAGTCCCTCGATCTGCCGAAAGGAATCAGCTATGCGCCAATCTTTTACCGATAACGAAACCGACGACATACTCGCTCTTCAGAAAAAGTCCATTTCCTATGCAGCATTTGATTTTCTGGGCAGCTTTGCGCTGTTTGCGCTGCTCTGCGGCGGACTGCTGGCGGCAGGACTGTGTTCTAAGGGGACAGACCGCATGATATGCCTCTGTGCCATCATGCCGCTGTGTCTGCTTCCTACTGCGTGGTTCCTTATAAACGTCGTCCGCTGCTTCCGCATCCGCAGACAGGTCATGAATATTCAGGAAAGTAACACCC